>NZ_JBQEOE010000043.1:0-25831 GCF_052045105.1 Lysobacter sp. 22409
AGCCGCGACCGCGCCCTGGCAACGACCGTGCAACCGCGGGCACCGCTGCGAATACGACGCTCTGCGGATGGCTGCGCAATGGTTGCGGGTTCGCGCTCGCGGCTTGCGCCGCTCCTACCCGCGTGCCGGTATTTCGCGTCGATGATTTACGACGACGATGGCGTTTCTGCCCATCCCGCGGTCGCGGCTTACGCCGCTCCTACAGGGATGGATTCACCGCGCTCAACGCAGCGGCGGCAAGGCCGGCTGCAGCAAGGCCATGGTGCGGGCCAAGGCGCCGCGGCCCAGTTCGACCAGGGCGCGGCCGGCGTCGATCATCTTGGCGCGTTCGATCGGGTCGGCCAGCAGGCGCTCGACCGCGGCCTCGACCGCCTCGGCGTCGGCGCCGATCCGCAAGGCACCGGCGGTTTCCAGGCGCTGCGCGATCTCGACGAAGTTGTGCAGGTGCGGGCCGGTCACGATCGGGGTGCCGGTCGCGGCCGGTTCGAGCAGGTTGTGCCCGCCGATCGCCTGCAGGCTGCCGCCGACGAAAGCGACGTCGGCACAGGCGTAGAAGCTCATCAGTTCGCCGAGGGTGTCGATGACGAAGACATCGTCGCCCGGCTGCGGCCAGCGCGCGCGCGAACGCGTCGACACCTGCCAGCCGGCGCTGCGGGCATGTTCGGCGACGACCCGGAAGCGTTCCGGATGGCGCGGCGCCCACAACAGCAGCAGGTCGGGGAAACGCTCGCGCAGGCGCCGATGCATGGTCACGGTCGCGGCCTCTTCGTCCTCGTGCGTGCTCGCCGCGATCCACACCGGCCGCTCACCGGTGTGGCGGTGGCATTCGAGCGCAAACTCGTCGAGTGCGTCGGGCACGTTGACGTCGAACTTGAGGTTGCCGGTCTCGGTGACTTGCTCGGGGCGCGCGCCGAGTTCGACGAAACGCTCGCCGTCGGCGCGCGACTGCGCCGCCACCGTGCGCACCGTGCGCAGGGCGCGCCCCACCAAGGGCGCCAACACGCGGTAGCCGCGCAGCGAACGCTCCGACAGGCGCGCATTGAGGATATAGGCCGGAATACCGCGGTCGCGGCAGCCGAACAACAGGTTCGGCCACAACTCGGTTTCCATGATCAGCGCCGCGCAGGGCTGGTGATGGCGCAGGAAACGCCCGACCGCGCCGGGCAGGTCGTAAGGCAGATACACGTGCTCGACCGAATCGCCCCAGGCCGAACGCGCGCGGTCCGAACCGGTCGGGGTGATCGTGGTCACCAGCAGGCGCAAATCGGGACGGCCGCGGCGCAAGGCGTTCACCAGCGGAATCGCGGCGTTGACCTCGCCGACCGAGACCGCGTGCAGCCACAGGGTGCGGGTCTGCGCGGGGCCGCGATAGATCGCGTAACGCTCGAGCCAGCGCTGGAAATAGGCCGGCTGGCGGAAACCGCGCCAGATCAGGTGATAGATCGTCACCGGCGCCAACAGATACAGCGCGACCGAATACAGGCCGCGCAACAGGCGCTCGATCAAGTCCTTCCGCATCCGACAAGGATAAAGCTTGCGGAGGTGATCCGGTCGTGGATGCCGTCATCGCGCACCGTACCGGACTCGACCGGATGCGCAGAACCGGCGATACGCGGGCATTCGCAGCTCATCGGCGCGGAGGCTGCGAGGCCCGCAGCGCAGCGCAAACCACACACCGCCGGCATCGAACCCCGACGTGCGGATGCCCGCCGCGGTCGCGCTCGTGGCCCGTATTGCACCGGCACTGCACGCTCACCGCATAAACTATGGCCATGGCCGAACCTGTCCTGCCCCCTCGCCCTTCCCTGCTGGTGCCGCGCCTGTGGCCGATGTGGCTCGCGCTGGCCGCGATGTGTTTCGGCGCGCGCCTGCCCTGGGGCCTGCAACGTGCGCTCGGCCGCCTGATCGGGGTCTTCGCCCTGCGCGTGGCGGGCCAGCGCCGACGCGCGGCCCGCATCAACCTGGCCCTGTGCTTCCCGGAAAAGACCGAGGCCGAGCGCGAAACCCTGCTGCGGCAAAGCTTCCGCGATCTCGGCATCGGCTTCTTCGAATTCGCCCGCGCCTGGTGGGGCGGGGTCGCGCCGATGCGGCGCACGGTGCGCATCGAAGGCCTGGAGCGGCTCGACGAGGTGCGCGCGGCCGGACGCGGCGTGCTGATGATCTCCGGCCATTTCATGACCCTGGAGATGTGCGGGCGGCTGATGTGCGACCACTTGCCGCTGGCCGGCATGTACCGCAAGCACCGCAACCCGGTCATGGAATGGGCGGTCAAGCGCGGCCGCCTGCGCTACGCCGCGGCCATGTTCACCAACGAAGAGATCCGTCCGGCGATGCGCCACCTCAAGCAGGGCGGCTTCCTGTGGTATGCGCCAGACCAGGACATGCGCGGCAAGGACACGGTGTTCGCGCCGTTCTTCGGCGTGCCGGCGGCGACGATCACCGCCACCCACCAGTTCGCGCGCCTCAGCGGCTGCGCGGTGGTGCCGTTCTTCCATCGCCGCGAGGGCGCCGATTACATATTGCGCGTCGGCGCACCGCTGGCCGAGTTCCCGTCCAGCGATGCCACGCAGGACAGCACCCGCGTCAACGCCCAGATCGAGGCGATGGTGCGCGAAGCGCCGAGCCAGTACCTGTGGATCCACCGCCGCTTCAAGCGCCGCCCGCCGGGGCTGCGTTCGCCGTACAAGAAGCCCGTCGAGAACGCTCCGGCCTGATCGGCCCGGTCGGGACCAGAACAACGCGACCGCTTACGCCGTCGCGTCGCCCTCGTCCGGCGGCTGCGCCAGCAGGCTGCCGGCGTACAAGGCCGCCAACAGCAAGGTCAGCCCGCCCCAGAAGGTCGAATAGAAGGCCAGGTGGGTGTTGAACGGGAACACCGTCACCAGCAGGGCCAGCATCGCCGGCCGCGCGGCTTCGCGCGCGCGCGCGTCGGCGACCGCCCACGCGCGCCAGGCCAATGCGGCGCCGGCCAGCCATAGCAACAGGCCGAAAGCGCCGGTTTCGGCGAGCACTTCGAGCAGCAACTGGTGCGCATGCAGCGCCGGGCCTTCGCCCCAGGACGTGGTGCGCCCGGGTTGCGGGTCGCAGGCCGGAAAGGCTTCGCGGAAACCGCGTGCGCCGACGCCGTTGAGCGGATGCTCGCCGACCATGCACAGCGCCGCGCGCCAGATGCGCGTGCGCCCCGACAGCGCGCTGTCGAGGCCTTCGACGTCGGCGCTGACGATGTGCGCGGTGCGGGCGAGGCGGTCGTGCACCTGCGGGCTGGTCTGGTCGAGCAGCGCCAGTGCCAGCACGCCGAACGCGAATACGCCGAGCAGGCGTTTCCAGCCGAGCAGGCGCCAACCCGACAGCACCAGCACCAGGCCGTAGGTGATCCACGACGCGCGCGAGCCGGCCAATACCACGACCACGCCGACCGCGGCGGCAGCGACCAACCAACCGCCGAGACGGAAACGGCGGCCGACCGCGTACAGCACAAACGGCGAGAAGCTCGCGATCACCTGGCCGAGCTTGAGATTGCACGGGCCGAGCACGCCGCTGAGGCGGTCGACACTGGCGATCTCGGCGTCCGAACACATGCCGTGGCCGCTGATCGCCTGCTTCAGCGAGTCGATGCCGAAGAACAGCGGGCTGGTGCCGGTGAGGCCTTGCAGCAAGGCATCGACGGTCCACAGGCCGATGATGATGGCCAGGCCGCCGAAGGTGGTGCGTTGCCCCTGCCGGGTCGCGACCGCCGCCGCGACCAGCCACAGGAACGGCAGATAGCGCAGATCGACCGCGGCCTCACGCAAGGCGCGGCCCGGGTCGACCGCATCGGTGGCCGAGATCAGTTCCGGCAACCAGTACGCCGCGAACAAGGCGCTGGTCAGCACCCAGGCCGGATCGCTGAGCAGGCGCGCGCCGGTGTTGAAGCGCACCAGCACCAGTCGCACCAGGGCGGTCAGCGCACCGAGGGTGAGTACGGTTTCGGCATAGCCCGGCGCGAACAGCAGCGCGACATAGGCCAGGATCCAGGCCGGCGCCCAGCGCCAGCCGACGATCGCATGAGGTGCCTCGGCGGGCGGCGGCCCGGACGAAGCCGTCGCCGGATCAGGCGCGGTGTGCGGCATCGACGAGTTCGGCATAGACGGCAAGCGTGGCCTCCTGCATCGCCCGCAGGGAAAACGCCATCGTATCCACAGCCGCGGGCGCTTGCGTTAGCAATTCGCAAGCCGCCGCGCGCAGGGCCTGCAGGTCGAACGGCGCGACCGCGCCGCGCGGCTGCAACTGGGTCAGCAGCTCGCCGACACCGCCGTAATTCCAACCGACCACAGCACGCCCGCAGGACAAGGCTTCGACCACGGTGCGGCCGAAGGCCTCGGGTTTGCGCGAGAGCTGCAGGACCAGATCGCTCGCGGCATAGGCGCGGGCAATCTCGTCGGTCGGTGCGGTGAAGGCGATCGCCTCGCCGATGCCGAGTTGCTGCGCGGCCTGTTCCAGTTCGACGATATACGCCTCGCGCCCGGCTTCGCGCGCGCCCGGCAGCCACAGCCGCGCATCGCGGCCGTCGGCGCGGATCGCGGCGAGCAAGGCCAGCGCATCGGCATGGCCCTTCAGGCGCGTACCGCGTCCGGGCAACAGCAACAAGGGGCCGTCGCCGGCGAGCGCGGGATGCCGCGCCGCGGCCCAGGCCCGCGCCTGCGGATCGGGCCAGGGCGCGTGCGGGAACGCCGCCGGGTCGATGCCGCGCGCAATGATGCGCAGCTTGTCCGGGTCGGTATCGGGATAGTGTTCGAGCACGTAGTCGCGGACCGTGCGCGAGACGCAGATGGTGCGTTCGCCGCGGGTCATCACCGCGCTGTAGCGCGACGGCGAATTGAGCCCATGCACAGTGGTTACAAAGCGCGGCCGCGTCGCCTCGTCCATGCCGCGCCAGGCCAGCAGGCCGATCCAGGCAGGCAGGCGCGAACGCGCGTGGACGATGTCGACCGAGTGCTCGGCCCACAGCCGGCGCAAGGTGAAGCCATGGCGCAGGGTCGAAGGCGATTTGCGCCCGATCGCCAGTTCGATGTGTTCGGCGCCCGAGGCCAGCAGTTGCGGCACCAGGCGGCCGCCGGCCGAGACCACGATGGCGCGATGGCCGGCGCGCACCAACGCTTCGGCGACTTCGAGAGTCGAACGTTCGACGCCGCCGGATTCCAGCTTCGGCAGCAATTGCATCACCGTCAGCCGGCGCATGGTCGGCGTGGGCGGTGTCACGCGGCCGCGATCAGTCGTCGACCAGGGTGAAATGCGCGCCGCAGTACGGGCACTGGCATTCGCGCTCGGCCTCGATCGGCAGGTACACGCGCGGATGCGAGTTCCACAGCGCCATCGACGGCAGCGGGCAGCTCAACGGCAGGTCGGCGCGCGTGACGGTATAGCGCTGCTCGGCGTTGGCCTGGGTGGGATGGGCGTTGGCTGCGGTCATGAGGGACGACGGATGGCGACGCGGGGGTGGCAGTTTAGCAGCGTTGCGGGGCAAGGCCGTGTGCGGGGCGCGGCGGCCGGGTTGGGTACTTTAGGAGCAAATCCCCCCTAGCCCCCTTTTTCAAAGGGGGGGAATCCTTCTGGTGGGTATGGCAGCACTGGCGGCTTGGTCGCCTCCGGGTGCTCTTGATCTCGTAACGACGAAGCGAACGGCTCGATCAGCTAAAGATTGATCGAAGCGATCAAGGCTCAGATCGGCGAAATCCCCGTAACGGGTTCCCCCCCTTTGAAAAAGGGGGGCCAGGGGGGATTTGCTCTTGATTCTTGCTCTTGCTCTCAACCCGCCGGCGGCAGATCGAAAAACAGCAGATCGGCCGTCGTATCGCCCAACCCGGTCGACACCAGCTCGACCGATTCTTCGCGAAACCCCAGCGCATCGCCGGCTTCGAGCGTGCGTCCGCCCACCTCGACCCGCCCCCGCGCGACCTGCAGCCAATACAGCCGCCCCGCGTCGAGCAGGCGTCGCGCGCTGGACCCGGGCGCCAGGGCCAGCGAATACAGGCGCAGGTCTTGGCGCACCGGCAGGCCGCCGTGGGCGCCGTCGCGCGAGGCCAGGAGAACGAACTCGCCGTCGCGCGCTTCGGCCGCCTCGCGCTTGGCGTAGGCGGGTTGGGCGTTGAGCCGGTCGGGCTGGACCCAGATCTGCAGGAAATGCACCGGCTCGCTGTCGGAGCCGTTGTACTCGCTGTGTTCGACGCCGTGACCGGCGCTCATCCACTGCAGCTCGCCGGGGCCGATGACGCCGCCGTCGTCGGCGCTGCCTTTGTGCGACAGGCGGCCGCTCAGCACGTAGCTGAGGATTTCCATATTGGCGTGGCGATGCGGCGCGAAGCCCGCGCCGGCTTCGACGCGGTCTTCGTTGATCACGCGCAAGGCACCGAAGCCCATCCAGGCCGGGTCGTAATAGCCGCCGAACGAGAACGTGTGGCGGCTGTCTAGCCAACCCGCCTGGACCTGGCCGCGGGCGCTGGATGGACGTTCGATGATCATGGGGTCGCGCTTACTTCTTGGCTTCGGGCTTGGGCACCAACGCTTCGGTGGTGATGCGGATGCTGACTTCGTCGCTGACGTTCGGCGCGTACTTGCCGAGGCCGAAATCGCTGCGCTTGAGCGTGGTGCTGGCGTCGAAACCGGCGGCGGCGCGCTTGGCCATCGGCTGCTCGCCGATCTTGTTGATGGTGACGTCGAGCACGGCCGGCTTGGTCACGCCGTGCACGGTCAGCTCGCCGCTCACCTTGAGCTTCTTGTCGCCGGCCGCTTCGACCTTGGTGCTCTTGAAGGTGATGGTCGGGAATTTCTCGGCGTCGAAGAAATCGGCGCTCTTGAGGTGCTCGTCGAAATCCGGCACGTGCGAATCCAGGCCGTCCAGCGGGATCGTCACCTGCACCGAGGACGCCGCCGGCTTGGCCGGATCGTAGGTGATGGTGCCGTCGACCTTGCCGAAATGCGCGACCGGGTTGGAGAAGCCGAAGTGGCTCCAGCCGACCACCACGTCGGTGTGGTTGGGGTCGATCTTGTAGGTCACGGCGGCGGCGCTGGCGGTGCCGGCGAAGGCCAGGCCCAGGGCAGCGGCAAGCAGGATGCGCTTCATGGTGAGTTCCTCGAATGGAGTCGTAAGGGGATGGATCGTATGGGTCGGGGGTAACGACATCACGGCACTATTGCGCAAGCAAGCGCGGGCCGGCTTCGGCCCGCGCCGGAAGCGTGGCGGCGCGCACGCCTCAATCGATGCGCGCGGCTTCGTCGAACGGCAGGCGCGGCGAACGCGGGAACAGCGCCGCCGGCGCGCCGACGCCGAGGTTGATCAGGAAGTTCGACTTGATCTGGGTGCCGCCAAAGAAGGCCTCGTCGACCTTGGCGTTGTCGAAGCCCGACATCGCGCCGGTGTCCAGGCCGAGCGAACGCGCCGCGAGGATCAGATAGGCGCCCTGCAGGCTGCCGTTGCGGAAGGCGGTGGTGCGGATGTGCTCGTCGTTGCCGGCGAACCAGCTGCGGGCATCGGCGTGCGGAAACAGGTAGGGCAGCTTGTCGTGGAACTCCAGGTCGTGGGCGACGATCACCGTGACCGGGGCGGCCATGGTCTTGGCCAGGTTGCCCTCCGACAACGCCGGGCGCAGCTTTTCCTTGGCTTCGGCCGACTTCACGAACACGAAGCGCGCCGGCGAGCCGTTGGCGCTGGTCGGCGCCCATTTGACCAGGTCGTACAGCTGGCGCAGCGTCTCGTCGCTGACCTCGCCGCCGAGCTCGTTATGCGTGCGGGCGGTGCGGAACAGTTGATCGAGGGCTTCGTCGTTCAGGGGCCTGGACATCGTCTTCTCCATGAGGCTGCCGCGCTGGGCATTGATCGGGAGACGAAGTGTAGAGTCTCAATCTGACCTTAGAACCGACAATCCCGGAACGGATTAAGCGCATCTGTGCAACGAAACGGTCTTTCTGCCAAAACTAGCTCCACGGCTGCAACCTGGATCCTGACCGACGGCCATGCCGGCAATCAGCGCCAAGCCAATGCCCTGACCCAGGCCCTGGGCCGGCCGGCGATCGATTGGACGCTGAGCCCGCGTGCGCCCTGGCGCTGGGCCTCGCCACGGTGCCTGCCCGGCGCCGGCCAGGCCTTCGGCCCCGAATTCGTCCGCGCCCGCGGCGCCCGCCCGGCGCTGGTGATCGGTTGCGGCCGCCAGGCCGCGCTGGCCACCCGGCTGCTGCGCGGCGACGGCTGCGCGGCGGTGCAGATCCTCGACCCGCGCATCTCGCCGAAACACTGGGACCTGGTGATCGCGCCCGAGCACGACGGCCTGCACGGCAGCAACGTCGTCACCCTGCTCGGCAGCCTCAACCCGGTCGACGACCTGTGGCTGGCCGGCGCGCGCAGCGCCTTTCCCGCGTTCGGCGCCCTGCCCGGGCCGCGTACGGCCTTGTTGCTCGGCGGCCCGAGCGCGCACGCGAAGTTCGACCAGGCCGCGTTCGACGTGCTGGCGACGCAGTTGCAGACCCTGCTCGAACGCGAGTCGGGCAGCCTGTTGGCGACCACCTCGCGACGCACTCCGGTCGAGATCCGCGCGCGCCTGCGCCAGCGTCTGGCACGCCTGCCGCGGGTGTCCTGGTACGAGCCCGGCGAGGGCAGCAACCCGTATCCCGGCCTGCTCGGCTGGGCCGACCGCATCGTCTGCACCGCCGACTCGGTCAACATGCTGTCGGAAGCCGCGGCCACGCGCGTGCCGGTGTTCGCCTTCGGCATCGAGCGCGTCGACGGCCGCCCGGGCCGTTTCGTCGACAGTCTGCTCAGCCTCGGCCGCGTACGGCCCTTCGACCAACGCTTGTCGGCCTACCCGGTGACGCCGTTGCGCGAAACCGCGCGGGTCGCGCAGGAAGTCCGGCAACGGCTGGGCCTGCGCGACTGAGCATTCGGCCGACGGCCGCGCCTAGCGGGCTTGGCGCGGGTTGGCGAAGTTGCCGATGAAATACAACTCGTTGTAACGCCGCCCGGGCTGCGCTTCGTGGAAAACGGCGTGGTCGTAGAAATACAGCGCATTGCCTTCGATCACGCCGAGCTCATGACAGCGCGCGAGGATCGCGCGTTCGGTCTGCGGCGTATGCGTGTCTACTTCCCGCACCAGTTCCTCGATCGGCACGCGCCGATGCCCGGCGGTGGCATAGGCGATGAAGAAATCCGCATCGAGAAAGTCGCAATCGAAGTCGCGGTGCGCCGGGCAACCCGAACCGCTTACTTCCATGCCGTCGAGATAGCGCTCGAACGCCTGCGGCGATTGCGTGGTCGTGCCCATCCACACCGAAATCATGCCGCGCGCGGTGTCGTCGATCATGCCTGCGGCCCGCTCATGACGCCTCGCGCAGGCCCTGCGCCTGCATCGCCGTGGAGATGGCCGCGCGCGAGGCAGCGATCGCCTCGGTCTCGACCACCCGGCGCGGGCGCCGGTCGAGCGTGCATTCCAGGCCCGCCGCCAGCAAGGTCGTATGCGCCACGCGCAGCGAGGCGGCCTGGGTGTCGTCGAAGGCGCCGCTGCGGCGCGCCGCCTCGATCAGGCCGGCCGAGTCGCGCGGCGACAACAGGGCGCGCTCGCGCACCGAATCGCGCAACACCAGGTATTGCAGCAAAAACTCCAGGTCGACCAGGCCGCCCTCGCCTTGCTTGAGGTCGAAATAGGCGGCGTCGCTGCGGTCGAGTTCGGCGCGCATCTTCAGGCGCATCTTGGCGACGTCGTCGCGCAACTTGGCCGGGTCGCGCTCGCGCGCCAGGGTGCGTTCGCGCACCGCCTCGAAGCGCTCGTGCAGGCCGGCATCGCCGGCGACGAAGCGCGCACGCACCAGGGCCTGGTGCTCCCAGGTCCAGGCGCGCTCGTACTGGTAGTCGCTGAAGCTGGCCAAGGACGACACCAGCAGGCCCTTGGCGCCGTCCGGGCGCAGGCGCACGTCGACGTCGAACAAACGCCCGGCCGCGGTGACCGCGCCGAGCAGGGCGACGATCTTCTGCGCCAGGCGCGCGAACCAGCGCCCGGCGTCGAGCGGACGCGCGCCGTCGGACTGCGCCCCGCCTTCGATCGCCGGCGCGTCGTACAGAAACACCAGGTCGAGATCGGAACCGAAACCGAGTTCCTCGCCGCCGAGGCTGCCGTAACCGAGCACGGCGAAACGCGCGTCCGGCACGCGGCCATGCGCACTCGCCACTTCCTGCTCGGCCAAGGCCAGGATGCGCATGACCACGCCGTCGGCGAGCCAGGCGAGCTGGCGCGCGCTCTGCTCGGCGCTCTGGCGGCCGTCGCGCAGGGCCATGGCGATGCGGAAGCTCAGCGACTGCCGCACCTCGTTGAGCGCCTGCAGCGTCGCCTCGGCATCGTCGCCGCCGTCGACCTCGGCGCTGGCCGCCTGCAGTTCTTCCCGGCCCGGCAAGGGGCCGACCACGCGCGCGTCGAGCAACTCGTCGAGCAGCAGCGGATGCGAGGCCAGGCGCTCGGCCAGCAAGGCGCTGCGCGACACCGCCTCGACCAGGCGCGACAACGCCGCCGGCTGCTCATCGAGCAAGGCCAGGTAGGCGCTGCGGCGCAGGACGTTGTGCAGCAATGCGAGCAGTCGCTTGAGCGCGAGCATCGGCTGCGACGAGGTCGCCGCGCCCTGCAGCAGCGCCGGCAACACTCGGTCCAGGCGCGTACGCGCGGCATCCGACAAACCGCGCACGCCGGGGCTGCGGGCGAAATCGCGCAGCGCGCCGTCGGCATCGGCAGCGGCCTCGAAGCCGGCCTCGGCCAAGGTCTCGGCATCGCCGGACTCGGGCAGCGCGCGCCAGTACGCGGTCAGGGCATCGGGCGCGGCGCGGCGGCGGCGCGGCGCGAGCAAGGCCTCGAACTCGCCGGTCACGCGTTCGCGCCAACGTTCGAGTTCGCCCGCCAGCGCATACCAATCCGGATAGCCCAGGCCGACGGCGATGCGCAGGCGGTCGCTTTCGGCCGCCGGCAAGGCATGGGTCTGGGCGTCGCGCAGCATCTGCAGGCGGTTCTCCAGACGGCGCAGGAAGCGATAAGCCTCGGCCAGCGACTCGCCGGTTTCTTCGGCGATCTGGCGCAGCGCGATCAATTCGCGCAGCGCAGGCAACAGACGGCGCCCGCGCAGTTCGGCTTCGCGGCCGCCGCGGATCAGTTGCAAGGCCTGGACCAGGAATTCGATCTCGCGGATGCCGCCGGGGCCGCGCTTGATGTCGTCGGCCAGTTCCTTGCGCGCGACCTCGGCGCTGATCGCCGCCTTCATCGCGCGCAAACCGTCGAGCGCGCCGAAGTCGAGATAACGCCGATACACGAACGGCCGCAACGCATCCAGGAAGCGTTCGCCGGCCTCGAGGTCGCCGGCCACCGGGCGCGCCTTCTGCCAGGCATAACGCTCCCAGTCGCGGCCTTCGCGCTGGAAATACTGTTCCATCGCCGCGAACGACCAGGCCACGCGACCGGCGTTGCCGTAGGGGCGCAGACGCAAGTCGACGCGGTGGCAGAAGCCGTCGGCGGTGATCTCGTCGAGCAAGCGCGCCAGTTGCTGGCCGAGCTTGGCGAAATAAGCCTCGGCGTCGAGCGCGCGCGCGGCGTCGCGGCCGTCGAACTCGGTGCTGCCGTCGTGCTCGTAGGCGTAGACCAGGTCGACGTCGGAACTGAAATTGAGCTCGCCGCCGCCGAGCTTGCCCAGGCCGAACACGACCAGGCGCACGCGTTCGCCGTCGCGGGTGCGCACCGCGCCGTGGCGGCGTTCGAATTCGTCTTCGAGCGCGCTCAATGCGACCTGCAGGCAAACCTCGGCCAAGCGAGTGCTGCCCTCCAAGGTGTCCTCGACCCGGTCCAGGCCGAGCGTGTCGCGCCAGATCAGGCGCGTCGAACCGGCGGCGCGGTAACGGCGCAGGCGCGCGCCCCAGTCGGCGCGGAACTCGGCCTCGAGCGAAGGCGGCGGCGGTTCGCTCGCGCCGTCGTCGGCGCCGAGCGCGAGCAACAAGGCCGGTTGCCGCACCAAGGTGTCGATGGCGAAGTCGCTGACCGCGGCGACGCGCGCCACCCGCGCGGCCAGGCCGGCATCGTCGAGCGCGGCGCGCGCCTCCGGCGAGGCGGCGCGCAAGCGCGTCAGCGCACGCTCGGCGAGCGCGTGTTCGAGTGCTGGGCCGTCGTGGGGAAGAGTCGAAGAGAAAGACGCGGACATGCGGCGATGATGGCATGCCGTTGCGCGGCATCGGAATCGGAATCGGCGTGGATGAGGAACGAGGAGTGAGAAGCGAGGCCAGCGGAGCTACGACCGATGCCGCGCTCGCGGCGCGCCTGGCCGGTGCATCGAACGAGCAGCGATTCCGATGCCTGCATTCGGCCGTGCGGCGCGACGCCGGGCGTGGCGGCAGTCAACGCGCTCGCACCTTGCTTTCGTCGGCCCCGTTCGCACGAACTCGATCGGCCGATGCAGGCGTTCGCGACGACGCCGGACCCGCCACAAAACCTTCGGGCATAAAAAAGCCCGCTTCCGGTAGAACCGGTTGCGGGCTTGCTCCCTCCCCCACGTCGGGATGCGGGGCGATCGTGAAGGAAGCGTTATCCCCTTTGCACGCTGCACTGCAAAACAGAACTCCCCAGTTCATTTGAAGCACTGAGAACGATTCCCGATACGGATCGGCAAAGCCTGTCGCGGCGCGGATGTTACCGATGACATCGGATTCATCGCTGTGACCGTAAGCGCGTGGCGCTCTCGCGGCCGAAGAAACCTGAATAGGGAAGCCCTGCGCTCGCTTGCGCCAAACGGTCGCAGCCCGGCGGCATGAATAGCGTGACGCTGCGCGCGCTCATGAACCGCTTTGTCCTGTCGGCCACGCTCCTGCCGTTGATTTGGCGTGCTCCCCGTATCTATATGGAAGCCACCCGCGTCCACGGAGGAGGCGCCATGCCCCGCAATCCAGCATTCCCCCGCAGCTTGCTGACGGCCTGGGCCATGTGCCTGGCCCTGTCGGCCTGCAGCCATGCCTCATCGCCCCGTTCAAGTACCAACGCACCCAAGGAGGACCCCATGACCGCCACCGGCACCACCCCACTCAGCGGCGACGAGGTCAGCCGCCGCATGCTCAAGCTGATCGGCAGCCTGGCGTCCAATGCCGACCTGACCGCCGAGCACCTGGAGAAACACACCGGTCTGGCCATGCGGAAGGCCGACAGCGGCGACGGCTCGTTCGGCGCCGGCGCCCAGATCCATCCGGACTGGTCGTACAACCTCTACGTCACCCGCCCGGCCGGTTCGCAGAAGAACAAGCTGATCTTCGACTTCGCCCGCACCGGCAACGAGCGTGCGCCGATGACCCCGATCTGCGGCCTCGACTTCGACGCCTATGCCAAGGAGCTCAAGGGCATGGGATTCCAGGACAGCGCCTCGTACGGCGAACACGGCCGCGTCGACCACTGGAATTTCCAGCGCCCGACGCTGACGCTGCAGGTCTTCATCGAGGGCGAGTCCAACGATTCGCCGGAGAAGATCGGCCATCGCTGCGTCAAGACCATCACCATCGAATAAGGCAGGGAAGCCGTCATGCCGACTCCGACCAGTACCGAGCTGCAGAAGCTGCTCGACGAATTCGCCAAGCAACCCGGCGTCACCGCCGAGGTCGCCGCGAACCTCAAGACCACCATCGCCAATTCGCCCACCCTGGCGGCGCAGGTCGACGACGCCATCGCCAAGGGCCACCTGAAATCGTTCAAGCCGCTTACCGACGCACATGCCGGCGGCGCCTACAACGGCAAAGAGCAGGCCATGCTGTTGCCGATCAACGGCCTGACCAAGCCGCCGGCGGGCAGCTACAACGCCGGCAACATGACCTTCGTGCTCGGCCACGAAGTGCAGCACGGCTTCTACCGCACCGATCGCGACACCGCGCTCAAGACCTTCGCCACCGAAGCCACCGCGCTGGCCAAGACCGTCGGCGACAAGCACGACTACACCGCGACCATCGGCAAGGTCATCCAGGCCGACCGCGACAACGAAGCCAAGGCGCACATCGCCGGCTGGAACGCACTGGTCGGCAGCGTGCGCGAAGCCAAGCCGACCGCGACCCTGGCCGACGTCTACAACGCCTCGCCCGGCCGCGCCGGCGACTTCATGACCCGCGGCGGCACCGCGCCCAACTTCACCTATGCGCTCAAGGCCGACCTGACCGTCGATGCGAACCTGTCGATGGCGATGAGCGCCGACAACGTCAAGGCGATGGGCAAGTACTACTTCGACATGCCGCCGGCGCAGGCGCGCCTGGGCCACAACGGCAATTCGGACTACGCCAACTACTACGGCGCCGGCTACATCAGCTACGTCAGCCAGCTCGAACACGCCCACGGCAAGACCGCGGCCGGCGGCAAGCCCGAGCTGCACGTCAACCTGACCCAGCTCAAGCTCAACGAAAACATCATGGAGCAGAACGGCATCGACCTCGGCGCCAATTCCGCCAACCGCCAGCCTTACTTCGACACCAGCAGCACGCCGCCCAGGGCCGGGCACTTCGACCACACCAAGTCGACCCATACCCACGTCAACATCAACACCTCGCCGCTGGACCTGCTCAACGAACTGCGCGGCGACCCGCATGCGCACGGCAAAGGCGACCCGCGCCATGCCGAGCATCCCGACCACGCCTTGTTCCGCGGCATCCTCGACAAGGTCAACGGCGAGTTCCACAAGCACGGCGGCAGCGTGTCCGAGCGCGACGCCGACCGCATCGCCGCCGGCCTGACTCTGGAGAGCAAGCGCAACCGGCTCACTCCGGACCATGTCGTGCTGAGCGTCGATCCGGCCACCCAGGAAGTCGGCAAAACCGCGTTCCTGGTCCAGGGCGACCTCGCCAGCCCCACCCATACGCGCGTCAGCGTGGCGACCGATCGCACCGCGCCGGCGGAAGAATCCTTCCGCCAACTCGAAGCCCTGAACCAGGCCCAGGCGCCGGCCCAGCAGGCCGCGCAAGGGCAGCAACAGACCGCATCGCGAGCGACCCCCGCACTGTAAACAGCAGCAACAGCACCGCGGCGATTCAGAACGCCGGCGCGCAAGGCGCCGGCGGTCCACCGAGACACCTTCCAGTGCCGATCCGGCACTTCACCGTAGTGCCACCAGGAACCCAAGCATGGACCGCAATTCCCAGACCTCGGCTGTGAATGCGCAACGCTGGCCGACACCGCGAGCGCAACCTCTCGCTCTCGCTTGCCTGCTCGCCGCTGCCCCCCTGACCCTCGCCGCGCAGGACAACGCGCCGCGCAATTTCGACGAACCGGTCTTGGCGCGCATGCTGCGCTCGGGCGACGCCAAGACGCCGTCTCTGCTTCTGACCAAGAGCGGCCCGCAACCGCTGGACACGCATGAGGCCGTGCTCGACCTGCGCATCGTGTATACCGAGTCGAAGATCTGGGACCCGGGGCATACGCGCTTCGACACCGTCAAGCTGCGTTCCTATCAAAGCCCCGGCACCAATCCCAAGGTGCCGTTCGTGGCGCCGACCATCGTCACCGCACCCGGCGAAACCGTGCGCGTGCGCCTCGACAACAGCCTGCCGAAAGAAGATTGCGCGCCGGTCGGCATCAACGTGCCGCATTGCTTCAACTCGACCAACCTGCACTCGCACGGCCTGTGGGTCAGCCCGACCGGCAACAGCGACAACGTGCTGCTGACCCTGCGTCCCGGAGTGAAGTTCGAATACGAGTACAACCTGCCCGCCGATCACCCGGCCGGCACCTTCTGGTATCACCCGCACCTGCACGGCTCGACCGCGCTGCAGGTATCCAGCGGCATGGCCGGCGCGCTGATCGTACGCGGCAACCGCCTGCCCTCGAACGATCGCAACGGCGACCTCGACACGCTGCTGCGCGATCAAGGCGGCACGCCCTACCAGGAACGCCTGTTGCTGTTCCAGCAGGTCGCCTACGCCTGTCGCGATCGGCCCGAGCCCGGCAAGACGCTCGGCAAGATCAAGACCGACGAGAACGGCTTCTGGCGCTGCGATCCGGGCGATGTCGGCGGCATCGAAGCCTACGACCAGTTCGGGTTCCCGGGTGGCAAGAGCCTGTGGGAACTCTCCGGCCGCTACACCAGCATCAACGGCGAAGTGCTGCCCAATTTCTACGAACTCAAAGCCGGCCGCATCGAACGCTGGCGCCTGGTGCACGCCGGCGTACGCAACAGCATCAACCTGCAACTGCGCGCGGTGCGCGCGGGCGCCGCCAGCATCGAGGGCTTGTCCGGACCGGCGCTCGACGGCTGGGTGACCCAGAACTGCACCGGCCCGCTGCTGCCGCAGTTCGAGGTCGCCGCCGACGGCCTGACCCATGGCCAGGCGATCGAGAAAAGCGAAATCGTCCTGCAGCCGGGTTATCGCAGCGACGCCCTGGTCGTGTTCCCGCAAGCTGGCCAGTACTGCGTGATCGACGGCGCCGCACCGGCCACCGCCAGCATCACCAACGCCGCCGAAAACCGGCAATTGCTCGGCCTGGCCAACGTCGCCGCGACCGCGGTGCCGCCGGTCGCCGACATCCGCGCCTACCTGACCGAGAACCTGATCACCTCGGCGAAGTACCTGATGCCGGACGGCGTCCGCGCCAAGGTCGTCGCCGACCTCAACGACCGCCTGCGGCTGACGGCGTTCGTGCCGCACAAGGACATCGCCACCGGCGACCTCACCGGCAAGCAGAAACTGGAATTCTCGATCAAGGGCGAGGACTACATGGTCGACGGCAAAACCTACGACCCGAAGAGCGGGCGCGACCTGGTGCTCGGCAATGTCGAGGAATGGCGCCTGACCTCCACCGTCGGCAGTCATCCCTTCCACATCCACGTCAATCCGTTCCAGGTGGACCGCATTCTGAACAAGGAAGGCAAGGACGTCAGCGTCACCGGCGACCCGGGCGACTCGCAGTACGCCAACACCAAAGGCACCTGGAAGGACACCTTGTTCGTCAAGAGCGGCTACCAGTTGTTCGTGCGTACCCGCTACGAACGCTACATCGGCGAGTACGTCCTGCACTGCCACATCCTCGACCACGAGGACCAGGGCATGATGCAGAACGTGCGCATGCTGGTGCCCGACGGCAAGGGCAACGGCATCGGCAACGGCCACCATTGAGGCACGAGGAGATCGCGGCACGAGCGNCGATCCACGCATGTCTGCTGTAGGAGCGGCGTAAGCCGCGACCAACCGAAGCGATAGATCCCACGCCTCATCCCGAAGCCCGGCGCCCCGCCTGCGAAACCGGACCGGCATCGTTACCGCGATAGCGCGGTCGCGGCTCACGCCGCTCCTACAGGGGAGCCGCTACGGGCAGATCCAGGCGATCCGCGCCTCAGCGCTCCACCCGCTTCGCATACTCGGCCATGTCGATGCGCAGGATGCGGCGCAGCTCGAGGATCGCCTGCGGGGTCTCCTGCACGCTGTGGCCGGAGGGGATCACCTTCTCCGAGAGCGCACCATCGAGATGCGCGCTGCGGTACGGCACCGCGCCGTCGCTGGATTGCAGCAGCGGCAGCTTGAGATCGCGCTGGCCGACGATGGTGTGGTAGGGCAGGCCCGATTCGATCGGCAGGTTTTCGGTGCTGCGCATGAACAACGAGTTCGGGCTGAGGTCGTCCGGGCCGGTCGGCGGGCGCCCCTTGCGGAAACCGATCTTCTGCAATTCGTCCTGGCCGACTTCGTTGCGCTGGGCCAGTTCGGCGGTTTCGCGCAATACGTCGAACGGCAAGCGGATCAGCTTGCGCACCATCCGCAACGGCCAACCGTCGGTGACCACCGCGCCGCGATGCGGCGAGGCCAGGAATACCGCGCGTTCGAACTGCGGCATCGCCTTGAACACGGTCAGCTCGCGCACCATCGGCTCGTTGCGCAGGCGCTGCGCGGCGGCTGGGTCGAAGGCCTGCAAGGTCGCATCGAGGACGTGGTCGCCGCTGTCGCTGACCAACAGGCGCGAGATCACCCCGCCCATGCTGTGCCCGACCAACACCGCATCGCGGCCGGCGACATCGTCGCCTTCGGGATCATAATGGGCGAAGGTCTGGGTCAGGGCCGAGTCGATCGCCGCGCGATTGGACAGGATGCTGAGGTTGGTCGGATAGAACACCTGCCACAGTTGGTAATGCTTGCGCAGGGTTTCGTCGCCGAGCAGTTCGTTGGCGAGATTGACCCAGGCCTCAGGGCTGCTGGCCAGGCCGTGCACCAGCACGATCACGCGCTTGTCGGGGTCGTAGGGCTGGTTGAGGTAGATGCGCGGCTTGAACGCGCGCGCCTGCTTCGGCCGCAGCAGGCTCGACAGGCTCAACCGCGCCAGTTCCGAACGCGCCAGCCAGATGCCGTAGGCGGCCGAGTAGTTCGCCGCCAGCGGCACCTTGCGCCCGGCGATGGTCTCGCTGTCGATGCGATAAGGGTTGTAGACGTCCATGCGCGCGGTGCGGCTGGCGAGCACGGCATCGAGCCCGCCGTCGCCGTCGAAACGCAGGGTCGCGGTGACCGGCAGGTAGCGGGTGTCGCGGTAGGGCGTGTCGGCGGCATCCGGGTCGCTGCGCGAACGGCGCGGGAACACCGCCACCAGGGCGGTGCCGAAACCGTCGCGGCGATACACCGCGCGCAGGTTGTCGAAACCCAGGGTGTCCGAGGCGAGCAAGGCTTCGGGCTGCTGGGTCAGCTCGGTGGCTTCGTAGCCGTGCAGGGCGATGCTCAGTTCCAGCCCGCCGACCTGTAGGGGCGTAGTGCCGATCTGGCCGCGGCTGGCCTCGAACGCGGCCTGGGCGACGACGTCGATGGCGCGGTTGTAGAAACGCAGCACGCGCTCCTGGCGCGCCTCGAACACGCGCTGCTCGGGCGTGCGCGGGCTCAGGAACAAATAGGCGTAGGCATAGCGCGCGGTCTCGATCGCCGCGCGCGTGCGCAGGTCGCTGTCGACGTCCGGCGCCACGACCGGGCTCTCCGACGGTTCGGCCCGCTTCGCGATCCCGGCGCTCTCGGCGGCCTTGGTCACGGTCGCCGGCGCGGCGTTCATGCGCAGCAGTTGCAACTCCGCCGCGGTCGCCAGCCAGTCTTCGACCGCCGCCAGCGGCCGCAACTGCGCGATGCAGGGCTCGGGCTCGCGCGCGCATTGCTCGGGGTCGAGGCCGGCCGAACCCAGCGCGGTCGCCGCCGCGGTGCTCAGGCGCCCGCCGCTGAGCGCGTCGACGTTGCGTTCGACCGCGACCTCCCCGAACGCGCGTTCCTTGACCTTGACCACGGCGCAGCCGCTGCCGCCGAGCAGCACCAATCCCGCCAACAAGCCGACCCAAGCACGCATGTCCTATCCACCGGGCAAAAAACCGTTCGCATTGTCGAGCGCGCCCGCTCCGGCGTAAACACCGGCGCGCCTTCACGCCAAGCCCGCCAGGGCGTTCCCCGTATCGACTCCTCCGCTTTCTGTCTTGCGCGCACGAGGCGCCCGTCATGCACCCATCCGGAAATCCCGCAGAGTCAGGCCAGCCCGAAATTCACGTGCAGCACATCGCCTGCGCCAACAACGCCGCGTTCGTGCTGCGTTTCATCATCCAGCGCCTGGACGGCGACCGGGCCATCAGCCAGGCCCCGGCCGGCGGCGCATTCGCGGCCGGGCTGACCCGCAGCGTCGACCTGTCCGCGATGCGCTTCCACGGCGATGCGCTGCGCGTGGGAGAACGCGTGCGCGTGCGCGCGCGCGCGATCGGAGGGACGCGCCGCGACGGCCCGTCGGTGGCCTACGCGCCGAACGGCCATACCGCTACCTTCAGCGTGCGCGGCACTACCTTGAGCTTTTCGATCAATCGCATCTGAGGCATCCGACCATGACCGCGTCCCACGCGCTGGAAGGCCAATCCACCGATTGGCTGCGCGACAGCGAAGATCTGCTGGTCCGCTTCGGCCTCAACGACGAGGATGCCGATGCCCGCCATCGCAATCGCGGCGCGCAGGCGCATATGTTCACCGACGCGCGCCTGCCGCAGCTCGCACCCGATCGCGTGTTTCCGAATCTGGTCGCGGTGAGCCGCGGCGCGGCGCTGTCGATCCAGATCCGCGCGCGATCGCCTGGGCCGCTGGGCTTCGGTTTCCGCATCGCCACCGGTGCCGAGCCGGTGGTGGATCGCCTCTACGCCGTCCAGCGCGACGACCCGTTGGGCTTTCGTAGCGTCACCGTGCGCCGGTTCCAGCACGAAGCGAATCTGATCACCGTCGATCTGATGCGCGCGCGGCTCGGCCATTCGCATCGCCTGGCCGCACTGCAACAGCTGTGGACCTGCGACATCATCACCTGGGACGTGCACCAGTTTCTCGACCCGATCACCGCGCAGGTCTATACCCGGAACAATCGGCGCTTCCCACCGACGCCGCCCGCCGGGCGGCTGGACACCCGGCGCGGCACCGCGCTGGAGGCGGGCGGCGGCGCGGCGCTGCAGGTCAACGCCGGGGTCGTCTGGGCCGACGGCAGCGCCGAGCAAACCTTCGAACGCATCCAGGTGCAAGACGAAGGCGACCCGGATCGGGACTTCTTCGGCCGGCTGCGGGTGCATTTTTTCGTCGTCGATCCGGATTGAGCGGCCGCGCGCCGCGCCCGCCGTAGCGCCCAACCGAGGGCTCCGCATGCTCGTCACCATCGCATTCACCGGCGAACCCGATCGCGACCTCGTCCTGCGCCTGATGCCGGACACCTCGTTGCGGCAGGTTCGCGAACAACTCGCGGGCCTCGACGCGATGGCGCCGGGGGACCGCTTCGGTTTCGGCAATGCCCGCCTAGATCCGTCGATCGAGGCGGAGACCAAACTCAAGGAAGTGATCGGCGAGGACGCCGTGCTCAGCGTACGTCCGGCGCCGCGCGCGCCGGAACCGGAACCGGAACCTGAGCCAGAACCCCAGCCGGAGCCCGAACCCGAACCGGCACCGGCGCCCGCGCCGCCGCGTCCGGCGCTGCGCCCCACCGCGCCCACGGCGCAGCCCGCCGAAGCGAGCTGGGGGCTGCGCAACGAAGACGAAGCCCCGGACTTGCTCGCGAACCTGCAGGGCCGGTTGGCCGGGTTCAGCGTGCGCACGCCGGACGAGTTCACCGCGCTGCCGCTGGCGACGGTGCAGGCGCTGTTCGCCGCCCGCCGGCTCGACCGCGGCCTGCGTTTCGGCCCCGATCCGGGCGACGCCTTGTTCGGTGCCCGCTCGCCTCGTTCGCCGGTGGTCTACCGGCATCCGCAGCGGCCGCCGCGTTCGGGCGGAGTGTCCTTCACCTCGCGCTGGACCATCAGCGCCACCGCCAGCCGGGTGCTGCACGAACTGCACACGCGCAGCATCCACAACGCCAACGCCGGTGGCGGCGTCAACGGCTTCGGCCTGGCCGCGGATTTCCGCCGCGATCTCGAGCGTTTGCGACGCAACGAAGTCACCACGATCCATCTGACCGACGAGATGATCGCGCCCAGAGTCGTGCTGATGCTGGACCCGGACACCGATCTGGACGTCGCGCCCGAGTTGGTCGAAGCCGTCGACCGCGCGCTGGCGACGCCCGGCCGGGCCGGACAATACGAAGCGCTGCACGAGCGCGTGTTCGCCGCGTTCGGTTATTTCTTCCCGTGCGAGGCCTTGCTCGGCGGCACGCGCATGCGCACGCTCAGCGCGATCAGCGAAGACCTGCAGGAGCAAGAGCAGTTGCTGTCGGGCTTCGGTTTCGGCGCCGCCGCGAAGGACGCGCCGACCCGCTTCGGCCCGGCCAGCGGCGACATCGGCTTCGCCAGCGCCGACCAGCAGCGCTCCAATCATCGCCACATCCGCCAGTTGCGCGAGCAGAGCATCCGCACCGTCGGCGGGCATCCGGCGCTGGGCCTGTCGGACGAGTTGGCCCTGCAATGGATGGCCGGATTGGACGCGGTGGAGCTATGGAAAACCATCGGCCATCGCCGGCTGGTGCCGATCCTGCGCTTTCTGCCTGCCCGGCAACGCGACCGCTGTGTCAGCCTGATCGATCAATTCGCCGGTTCCGGCGCCAGCGCGCGCTATACCGTGCTGGACATGGCCGCTTACGTGATGCCGCTCAATCGCGATTTCCTCGGCACGATTCTCTAGCCCGCGGTCGCGCGCCGAATCGACAGAAACCCCGCCTTCCGACGGGGTTTTTCGATGCGTGCGACGGCGAACGGCTGGATCGGAAATCGATACCGCGATCGTGGTGCGCGGCGCGATCGGCGCCGCACGGCATGCCGCAAAAAAAGAACCCCGCCTTTCGGCGGGGTTCCTTATGTTGCTTCATGGCGATCGGTCGATCAGAAGTCCATGCCGCCCATGCCGCCCATGCCGCCGCCGCCCGGCATCGCCGGCTCGTCCTTCTTCGGCAGCTCGGCGACCATCGCTTCGGTCGTGATCATCAGACCGGCGATCGAAGCCGCGTTCTGCAGCGCGGTGCGGGTGACCTTGGTCGGGTCCAGGATGCCGAACTCGAGCATGTCGCCGTATTCGCCGTTGGCGGCGTTGTAACCGAACGCGCCCTTGCCTTCCTGGACCTTGTTCAGGATGACCGACGGCTCTTCGCCGGCGTTGGTGACGATTTCGCGCAGCGGGGCTTCCATCGCGCGCAGGGCGATCTGGATGCCGTGGTTCTGGTCTTCGTTGGCGCCCTTGAGGCCCGAGATCGCGGCCTTGGCGCGCAGCAGCGCGACGCCGCCGCCCGGGACGATGCCTTCTTCCACGGCAGCGCGGGTAGCGTGCAGCGCGTCTTCGACGCGAGCCTTCTTTTCCTTCATCTCGATCTCGGTCGATGCGCCGACCTTGATCACCGCCACGCCGCCGGCCAGCTTGGCCACGCGCTCCTGCAGCTTCTCGCGGTCGTAGTCCGAAGAGGTCTCTTCGATCTGCGCCTTGATCTGCTTGATGCGGGCCTGGATCGAATCGCCGTCGCCGGCGCCGTCGATGATGGTGGTGTTCTCCTTGGAGACCTGCACCTTCTTCGCGCGGCCGAGATCCTTGATCGTCGCCTTTTCGAGCTGCAGGCCGACTTCCTCGGAGATCACGGTGCCGCCGGTCAGCACGGCCATGTCTTCCAGCATCGCCTTGCGACGGTCGCCGAAGCCCGGGGCCTTGACGGCGCAGACCTTGACGATACCGCGGATGGTGTTGACCACCAGGGTCGCCAACGCTTCGCCTTCGACTTCCTCGGCGACGATCAGCAGCGGCTTACCGGCCTTGGCCACGCCTTCCAGCACCGGCAGCAGGTCGCGGACGTTGGAGATCTTCTTGTCGTACAGCAGCACGAACGGGTCGTCGAGCTCGGCCGACATCGACTGCTGGTTGTTGATGAAGTACGGCGACAGGTAGCCGCGGTCGAACTGCATGCCCTCGACGACGTCGAGTTCGTTCTCAAGGCCCGAGCCGTCTTCGACGGTGATCACGCCTTCCTTGCCGACCTTGTCCATCGCCTGGGCGATCAGGTCGCCGATGTCGGCGTCGGAGTTGGCGGAGATCGCGCCGACCTGGGCGATTTCCTTGCTGGTCGAGGACGGCTTGGAGAGCTTCTTGAGCTCGGCCACGGCCTCGATCACGGCCTTGTCGATGCCGCGCTTGAGGTCCATCGGGTTCATGCCGGCCGCAACGGCCTTCATGCCTTCGCGGATCAGCGCCTGGGCCAGCACGGTCGCGGTGGTGGTGCCGTCGCCGGCATTGTCGGAGGTCTTGGAAGCGACTTCCTTGACCATCTGCGCGCCCATGTTCTCGAACTTGTCGGCCAGCTCGATTTCCTTGGCGACGGACACGCCGTCCTTGGTGATCGTCGGCGCGCCGAAGCTCTTCTCGAGCACGACGTTGCGGCCCTTCGGACCGAGGGTGGCCTTCACGGCATTGGCGAGCACGTTGACGCCGCGCACCATCTTGGCGCGCGCGTCCTCACCGAAACGAATTTCTTTAGCGGACATGGTTGGAACTCCGGGAATGGGGAATAGGGAATAGGGAATCGAGAGAGCGCATTACGGAGTCGGAACGGAAACCCGGGAGGCAGCGCAAGCGCTTACCGATTCCCGATTCCCTATTCCCGACTCCCGCCCGATCAGCCGACGATCGCGAGGACGTCGTCTTCCTTGAGGATCTTGTATTCGACGCCGTCCTGCTTGTAGGAGCTGCCCGAGTACTGGCCGTAGATGACCTTGTCGCCGACCTTGAGCTTCGGCGCGCGCACGCTGCCGTTGTCCAGGGCCTTGCCTTCGCCGATGGCGACGACTTCACCCTTGGTCGACTTTTCCTTGGCGGCGTCGGGGATGATGATTCCGCCGGCCGAGATTTCGTCGGCTTCGATCGGCTTGACCACAACGCGGTCGTAAAGCGGCTTGAGATTCATGGCAACCCTCTGTAAGTGCTTGAATGGGTGGAGAAAGGACGGGAATTTTAGCAGTCGCCCCCGGAGAGTGCCAACGCCGGGGACAAAAGCGCCCGGACGAACCGGGACTGCACGCTAGATGAGGCGGTCCCGGGAGCCTTTCAAGGGGTGGGCGACGAAATCCTGGCGCCGGTCGATGACAGGCCGGGTACCGGCCCGCTCGCGCAGCCCGACCGCTCAGGTCCCGAGCCGCTTCAGGTAGGCAGTCGGGGTGGCGCCGAGGCTGCGCCGGAACATGGCGATGAAGGCGCTGACGCTGTCGTAGCCCAGGTCCAGGGCGATGGCGGTAACCGCATCGCCGGCGGCCAGGCGCTCCAGCGCCCGCATCAGGCGCGCGCGCTGCCGCCATTGCAGCAGGCTTTGGCCGGTCTGCGCGGCGAAGCGCCGGCTCAGGCTGCGCTCGGACAGATGCGCGAACGCGGCCCACTCGGCCAGGCCGCGCGGGTCGGCCGGATCGTCGGCCAGGGCCTGGGCGACGCGCAGCAAGTGCGGGTCGGTCGGCATCGGCAGGCCGATCGGCCGCTGCGCCGGGTCCGCGGGCCTGCTGAGAGCGGGCCCATCCAGTGCGAACCCGCTTAGAGCAGGCTCGCCCAGGGCGATCTCGTCGAGCAGCACCTGGGCGAGCCGGGCCTGGGCCGGGCCCAGGGGCGCGTCGCCCGGCCATTGCGCGGCCCGCGCGACCGCCTCGCGCAACAGACCGGACACGCGCAGGGCGCAGGCTTGCGCCGGCAGCGCCGCGCAGGCGGATTCGGCGACGTAGACGCTCCAGCCGGAAAAGGCGGCGCCGTGCGAGCGCAGCGAATGCTCGGCCTGCGGCGGCACCCATACCGCATCGGTGGCCGGCACGACCCAACGCCCTTGCGCGGTGCCGACGGTCAGCAAGCCGCGGTGCGCGCCGAACAACTGCCCGCGTGCGTGTCGGTGCGCGGCGGTGTCGCGCACGCCGGCGCGGGCCATCGTCACGGCGATCACCACCGGTCCGTCGGCGGAATCGGCGCGGAGCGCGGCGAGCAGAGGGTCGGACATTGGCTGGAACGCGCTATCGAATGGCCGGGGCAACGTAGCAGAGCGCCGTCGCCGAACCCAGCATGATCGCTTCATCCCGAACGGAGCCGCGCCATGCGAGCCGAAGACTTGTTGCCCGACCATCTCGACCACACCCGCATCGACGGCGTCCTCGTGCGCAAAGGATCGGTCGGCGCGTTTCTCGCCAATGCGCGGGTCTGGTCGGATGGCGATGCCGATGCGCGTGCGCAGGCCGAACGGCATATCGCCGAGGCGTTGCCGGCCTTGCGCGCGTTGGGTCTGTTCGAGGTATTGGAGATTCGCGATCCGGGGCTGCGTGCGTGGGTTGCCGGGCAAGGATAGGAATGGCGGACGCGTAAGGGCCGAGGTTTCGTCGCGTCCCTGGTTCGCGGTCGCGGCTCGCGGCGCTCCTGGCCGTAGCC
>NZ_JBQEOE010000043.1:25881-49156 GCF_052045105.1 Lysobacter sp. 22409
GCTTCCGTCCGCTACGCGGCCGGGTTACTTTCTTTTGCTAAGCCCAAAAGAAAGCTAACCAAAGAAAAGGGCTCTCCTTGACGAAGCTCCCCTGCGAGCACGCAGCCTGCGCCGGGATTTTCCGATAAGACATCCTTGTCTTATCGGAAAACGCCGCACGTCCTGTGCGGCGCCCTCCGGGTCTACGGTTGCATCGCTAGTTCGGAACTGCGCCAAGCACTTACGGCAACGGCAACGGCAACGGCAACGGCAACGGCAACGATCGTCGCGGCGCTTGGGTAGGAGCGGCGCGAGCCGCGACCGTGATCGCTCCGCCTGCCGCGTCGCTGCGGTGCCCGACATTCCACGCTACCCATGACTTCCCTACCGCGCGCCCCGCTACGCCGCGCACTAGACTGCAGCCATCCCCGCCATCGCCAGGACCGCCGCATGTCATCCGTGACCTCCCCCAAACAGATCGCCGCGTCGCTGACCGAATTCTGGTCGCCGCGCGTGGTCGCCGAAGTCGACGACGCCTACATCAAGGTCGCCCGCGTGCAAGGGCAACTGGCCTGGCACAGCCACGCCGACGAGGACGAGCTGTTCCTCGTGCTCAAGGGCCGGCTGGTGATCGAGATGGAAGACCGCAAGGTCGAACTCGGCGAGGGCGAGATGTTCGTCGTGCCCAAGGGCGTGCGCCACAACCCGATCGCCGACGAGGAATGCCATCTGATGCTGATCGAGCGCAAGACCACCCTGCACACAGGCGACGTGGTCACCGACAAGACTCGCTCGCTCGACGAGCAACTGCGCCCCTTGGGCTGAGCCGACGCGACCGAATCCATCGACGAGACGACCTGCGAACGCGATGGCTTGGCAGCCGCCGCGTCGTCGATGGACGCATCACCGCTCGATCGCGGTTGCCGCTACCGATGCTCACGGCCGGTCGGGCCGGACGATTCGGTGTCGACGCCGAAGACCCGACGCCACAAAAGAAAAGAGCGCGTCCCGTGGAACGCGCTCTTTGGTGCGGAGATGGCCTGTCCTCTGCATGGCGCTATCCGGCGCCCTCCCCCCGAACCGACCTCTTGTCTTTCCGAAGTCCTTATCGGCGTGCGGCCATATTCCAAAGTCCACGCTACGGTTGCTAGGGAGCGCGACCGGAAATTACGCTACTTTCGGTAGCGCTCATGATTGCTTATCGATCTAAGTCATTGTAATAAATAGACCTACCGATACGGCACGACAGCATAAACGCACGGGCTGATGCGACTATTGATCACCTGGTGACTATCGGTAGCTGAACGTGTGATATCGGCCACAAACCTGTCAGGAACTGTCATATGACGCCGCAACAGCGCATCCGCCTCGCCCGCCGTCACGCCGGACTCTCGCAAGCCGCGCTCGGGGCGGCGGTCGGGGTGCAACGCAGCGCGGTCGGTCACTGGGAGTCGGCGCAGAGCAAATTCCCGAGCGTCGCCCACCTGCGCGAACTGGCCCTGGTCACCGGGGTGCAGTTCGAATGGCTGGCGACCGGTCGCGGCAAGATGAGCCTGTCGCTGGACACGGCGATGGACTCGGTCGCCGCGGCCGAGGCTTTGCTGATCGACGACCCGTTGGAACTGCGCCTGATCCTGGCCTTCCGCGAGGCGCCGACACGCGCCAAGGCACCGCTGGTCGAGGTCGTCGAACAGATGGCCGAATTGCGCACCGGCCGCCCGGTGCGTTCGGTCGCCAGCAGCGGCAAGCGCACAACGACCTGAGAAGGCCGTCGCAAGTTCGGGCGCGAACCGTGACGCAGGGCAGCGGGCGATGTCATAAACCCCGACTAGACTCGACCGTATGCGCCCGGGGAGGGTGCATCGACCGCGTCGTTCCGCACGCACGCGTCGTCAATACATAAGGAGCCGTTCGATGCCGATGTCCGTTCGTGGCCGATCCACCGCCCTGCGCTGTTCACACCCCGCACGCCCCCGCCCCGCCCTGCCGCGCCAAGCCGCGCGCCTGGCCCTGGCGATCTGCGCCCTGTTGCCGTCGCTGGCCTCGGCCGCCGTCTTCATCAACGAATTCCATTACGACGATGCGACCTCCGCCGGCGACGTCGGCGAACGCATCGAGATCGTCGCGACCGCCGGCGAAACGCTGAGCAACTACCGCGTCTATCTGTACAACGGCAGCTCGCCCTCGTCGGCGGTGACCTACGACAACGACCTGGTGCCGGCCGGCAGCGTCGTCACCTGCGGCGGCAGCGTGCGCATCGCGACGCTGAGCTATCCCACCAACGGCATCCAGAACGGCTCCAACGACGGCTTCGCCCTGGTCGACGGCAGCGGCAACGTGGTCCAGTTCCTGAGCTACGAAGGCCAGATCACCGCCAGCGGTGGCCCGGCCTCGGGCCGCACCAGCACCAACCTGCCGGTGTCGGAATCCGGCTCGACCGCGGCCGGCACCTCGCTGCAGTTGTCGGGCAGCGGCAGCGCCTATTCGCAATTCGCCTGGCAGAACTCGGCGACCCAGACCTTCGGCGCCTGCAACAACGGCCAGAGCTTCACCACCTCGACGCCGAACACGCCGCCGAGCGTCACCTCGACCACGCCGAGCAACGGCGCGAGCAACTTCCCGGCCGCCGGCGACCTGGTCGCGAACTTCAGCGAAGCGGTGACCCTGGCCAGCGGCGCGCTGACCCTGCAGTGCGCGACCTCCGGCACGGTCGCCCTGACCCATCCGTCCAGCGGCACCGCCATTACCGCCTCCACCGGCACCGCCCTGCGCGCCGGCGAAAGCTGCACCTTCACCGTCGTCGCCAGCCAGGTCAGCGACGCCGGCGGCGCGCATCCGGCGGCCAACACGGTCGCCAACTTCACCGTCGCCAGCGGCGGCGGTGGCGGCACCGGCTACTACTCGCACGTCAACACCAGCAGCGCCAGCCAGTTGCGTTGCTCGCTGCACGAAACCATCAAGGGCCACACGGTCTATCCGTACAGCGGCGGCACCACCAACACCTGGACGATCCTGGAAATCGCCGACGAAGACCCCAACAACGCCGGCCGCATCCTCGATGCTTACAAGAACCGCAGCTTCGTCAAGGTCACCGACCGCGCGGGCAGCGGCAGCGGCGTGAAATACAACCGCGAACACACCTGGCCGAACTCGCTCGGCTTCGGCTCGACCACCGGCAGCCTCGGTCTGCCGTACGCGCCCTACACCGACACCCACATGCTGTACCTCACCGATGCCGGCTATAACGCCGACCGCGGCAACAAGCCCTTCGCCGACTGCTCGCTGTCGAGCGGCTGCGGCGAGCGCGTCACCGAGGTCAACAACGGCAACGGCGGCGGCAGCGGCGTGTACCCGGGCAACTCGAACTGGTTCAAGACGCCCGACGGCAACGCCGGTTCGTTCCAGGTCTGGGGCAAGCGCAAGGGCGACATGGCGCGCGCGGTGCTGTACATGGCGATCCGCTACGAAGGCGGCACCGATCCGAACAACGGCCAGAGCGAACCGGACCTGGAACTGACCGACGATCGCAGCAAGATCGTCATCACCTCGTCCTCGCCGGCCTACATGGGCTTGCTGACCACGCTGTTGTCCTGGCACCAGGCCGACCCGCCGGATGCCGCCGAACTGGCGCGCAACGAAGTGATCTTCAGCTTCCAGGGCAACCGCAACCCCTTCATCGATCATCCGGAGTGGGCCACCGCCTCGCTGTTCAACTCGGCCAAGCCGGCGAGCTGCCAGCTGATTCCGTGATCGGCAAGTAACGCGCAAGAATGAACGCCCGCGGATGCGGGCGTTCGTTTTTGGAGCAACGAGAACCGCGCAGCCCGGGCAGTGCGCTTGCTTGCATTGCCCCGTATTGATCGTATGGCCGCATGGGTCGTAACCCATCTGGCGTCATCCCCGCGCAGGGGATACCGCCGCATCGTCCTAAAGACCTCAAGCGTCCTCGCATGAAAGTCCGGTGGGCGCGGAGCGCCCTGGCCGGGGCGTAGCGACCTGGCGATACCTCCGGATGAAGGTCTGGCGATAGTCTGCCCACTCAATCGAACACCACCACCGGTTTGCCCATCTCGCGCGCGCCGGCCATCGAAGCGATCGCCGCGGCGCCGTCGTCGAAGCCATAGCGCGCGCCGACCACCGGCTCGATGCGATGCCGTTCCACATCGGCCAGAAAGGCCTCGAAATCGCGCAGGCTGCCGACGCTGATGCCTTGGATGTTGAGCTGGCGCGCCATGATCGGCCCGATCAGATTGCCGTCGACCTGCATGCCGTGCAGGAAGCCGATCACCGCGATATGGGCGTTGTCGGCGGCCGCCTGCAACAGCTCGAGGAACTGCGGGCCGCCGACCACGTCGACGATGCCGTCGACGCCGCGGCCGTCGGTGAGTTCGCGCACCGCCGCGGCCAGATCCGGGCGCTGCCGATAATCGATCACCGCGCGCGCACCGAGCGCACGCAAGCGTTCGGCTTTGCCGGCATCGCCGGTGGTCGCGATCACGTCGGCGCCGCGCGCGACAGCGAGTTGCAAGGCCATCAAGGACACGCTGCCGGTGCCTTGCACGAGTACGCTGGCGCCGGGCCGCAGATTCATGCGCTGCAGCGCGCTCCAAGCGGTGAGGCCGGACACCGGCAGGGTCGAGGCCGCTTCGTCGCTGAGGAATTCCGGCGCGGGCAGGATCGCGCCGGCGGGCAATACGATCTGGCGCGCGAGCCAGCCATCGAGCGGGCCCCCGAGTTTGCTGAGGTGGTTCGCCGACTTGAACGGCCCTTCGATCCAGCCGGTGGTGTAATGGCCGAGCACGCGATCGCCGGGCGCATAGCCCTCGACGCCGTCGCCGACCGCTTCGATGCGGCCGACCCCGTCCGACAGCGGCACGAACGGCCGCGACAGTTCCGGCTGATAGCGACCGGTGGCGAGGGCGTAATCGCGGTAATTCACCGACGCCGCGGCGACGCGGATCCGGACTTGGCCGGGGCCGGGCTGGGGTTCGGGCAAGTCGATGCGGCGCAGGCTGTCGAGGCTGTGGCCCTGGAGTTGGTAGGCATCCATCGTGGTTCTCCGCTGCCGGTGCGCGGACCGGCCGGGTGGGGGGATGCCCAGACTATTGTTGAGCCGACTACTGATATAGGATCGCGATGGCAACTCATCATTGAGGATGTCTCAACAATGATCGGCGGGCTCTATTCCGAACTCGAGGCCTTCGAGGCCATCCTCCAGCACGGCAGCTTCACCGCCGCGGCGAAGCAACTGCAGGTCACCCCGGGCGCGATCACTCGCCGCCTGAATACCCTGGAGGCGCGGCTCGGCGCCAAGTTGCTCAACCGTTCGACCCGACGGCTGAGCCTGACCGAGTCGGGACGCCACTACTACGCCGAAGTCGCGCCGGCGCTGGCGCAGATCCTCGCCGCCGGCGAACGCGTGCACGACCTGTCGGCGCAGCCGCGCGGCGAGCTGCGGGTGTCGGTGCCGATGAATTTCGGCCGTCTGTACGTGATGCCGCACGTCGAAGCCTTCCTGCAGCGCTGGCCCGGCATCGACCTGGACCTGCAATTCGACGACCGCTTCGTCGACCTGATCGGCGCCGGCTTCGACGCCGCGATCCGCATCGGCGCGCTCAGCGATTCGCGCCTGGTCGCGCGCCGCATCGCGCAGACGCGGCGGATCCTGGTGGCCTCGCCCGACTACCTCGCACGGCGCGGCGCACCGCGTACGCCGGCCGAGCTGATCGAGCACGACTGCCTGCACTACACCTTGTTCCGCGACACCCCGACCTGGGAATTCCATCGCGACCGCGAACCGCTGCGCGTACCGGTGCGAGGGCGCTTGAAAGCGAACTACGGCCTGCCGCTGGTCGATGCCGCCGTGCACGGCCGCGGCATCCTGCAGACCGCGACCTTCGCCGTCGCCGAGGAGCTCGCCAACGGCAGTTTGGTCGAAGTGATGCCGGATTGGAGCCTGCTGCCGATCGGCATCTACGCGGTGTACCCGAGCCGCGACTACCGGCCTCGCAAGGTCGAAGCCTTCATCGACTTCGTCGAAGCGACCATCGGCGAGCCGGCGCTGTGGGACCGGGTGATCGCCGGGCAGACGTGACGCGCGTTTGGCGCGTGCCCGGCTTCGGGCACAAAGCAAATCCCCCGCGCTGCGGTTCTGCATCGGCATCGAATCTGTGCGGGGCGCTCGCCCCCTTTGTCAAAGGGGGCGATGATCGATCGCGCTTATGTCGGTGTCGCCTGTCGGCTCAAACTCGCCGCTAAAGCGCGAGCGCGGGCAGGAGCACGAGACCTCCGGCCACCAAGCACCCACCCGAAGGATTCCCCCCTTTGAAAAAATGGGGCCGGGGGGGATTTGCTCCTGCCCTCAAGTCCGGAACCAACCGCCCCCGGCAAACTCCAAGCCCCGTCCCTCATTCCGCTTTCGCGTAGTTTGCTGAAAGCTTGCTCATCGCCCCCACGGCCCGCCGATGACTCCGCCGATTCCCGCTGCAACGACCTCCAGTTCCTGGCGCCGCGCGCTGTCGATGCTGGCCAGCCTGGCGATCCTCGCCTTGGCGCTGCATGCGCTCGCCGGCGAGTTCAGCGAACAGGGCTATCGCTCGATCCGGCATGCCTTCGCGCAGTTGGAAGACCGCCGCATCGTCCTGGCCTTTCTGCTCGGCCTGGCCAGCTATGCCTGCCTGGTCGGTTTCGACGCCATCGGCCTGCGCCGCAATGCGAGCAAGGTCAAACCGCTGCGCCTGGTCGTCACCGCCTTCCTCGCCAATGCGGTCGGGCACACGCTCGGTTTCGCGGCGTTGACCGGTGGCGCGGTGCGCTTGCGCGGCTACGGCGCGGCCGGTCTGTCGCTCGCCGACATCGGCCAAGTCGTGTTGATGAGCACCCTCGGCTTCGTGTTCGGCGCCTGGGTATTGCTGGCCTGCGCCTTGTTGTTCGAGCCGGCCCCGGCGGCGTTGTTGCTGCCGCTCGGCGAAGGCGCAATCCGCGTCATCGGCGCAGCGATCGCGCTCGCCTTCGTCGGCCTGTGGTTCGCGGTCGGGCGCGACGGCCGCACCCTGCGCTGGCGCGACCATGCCCTGTGGTTGCCCGATCGCCGCACCGTGCTCGAAGTGACCGCCTTGAGCGTGGTCGAACTGGCCCTGGCCGGCAGCGCGCTGTATGTCCTGCTCGCACCGATCGCCGGTACCGACTTCATCGGTTTCGTCGGCCTGTATCTGGTCGCGGTGGTCGCCGGCCTGCTGTCGAGCGTGCCCGCCGGCATCGGCGTGTTCGAGTGGAGCCTGCTCAAACTGCTGCCGGGCGTGGCGCCGGCCAGCTTGCTGGCGGCGGCGCTGGCCTATCGCATCACTTACTACGCCTTGCCGCTGGCCTTGGCGACGCTGGTCGGCATGATCGGCGCCGTGCGCGGACCGGTGGCGGCGCGCGCCGGCGCCCTGCGCACCGCCTGGCTCGCGATCCGGCCGTGGCTGCCGCATGTGATCGCGCTCGCCGCGTTCGTGCTCGGTGCCGCGCTGATCCTCGACGGCACCTTGCCGAAACCGCGCCATCGCCTGGTCGGTGCGCCGCTGCCCTTGATCGAGACCTCGCAATTGCTCGCCAGCCTCGGCGGGGTCGGCCTGTTGCTGATCGGCCAGGGCCTGCAGCGCCGCAGCCATGCCGCGTGGGCGCTGGCGCTGGCCGTGTGCATCGTGCTGCCCTTGCCGACCTGGTTGCGCGGCGGCCACCTCAGCCTGGCCCTGGCGCCGCCGCTGGTGGCAGTCGCCTTGTGGGCGGCGCGGCGCGAGTTCTATCGCGAAGGCGCCCTGCTCGACGAAGCCTGGTCGTGGCGCTGGCTGCGCAATCTCGGCCTGGTGCTGATCGCCGCGATCTGGCTGCTGTTCTTCGCCTACAGCCATGTCGAATACCGCAATGAGCTGTGGTGGGAATTCCTGGTGTCGAGCAACGCGCCGCGCGCCCTGCGCGCGATGCTGCTGGTCAGCGTCACCGTGATCGCCTTCGGCCTGGCGCGCTTGCTGCATTCGGCGCGCGCGCCGCTGCCGGCGGCGAGCGATGCCGAACTCGCGGCGATCCGGCCTATCCTCGCCCTGGCCGACGACAGCCAGGCGCATCTGGCCTTGACCGGCGACAAAGCGCTGCTGCTCGATCCGCAACAACGCGGCTTCGCAATGATGCAACGTTACGGCGGCTCGCTGATCGCGATGGGCGACCCGGTCGGGCCGCCCGAGGTCGCACGCTCGCTGATCTGGCGTTTCCGCGAAGAAGCCGACCGGCTCGGCATGCGGCCGGTGTTCTACCAGGTCGGCGAGCAGTACTGGCAAACCTACCTCGACCTCGGCCTGACCCTGGTCAAGCTCGGCGAAGAAGCGTTGGTGCCGCTGACCGATTTCAGCCTGCAGGGCTCGACCCGCGCCGAATTGCGCCAGGCCTGGAACCGCGGCAAGCGCGCCGGGCTGAGTTTCCGCATCGCCCCGGCCGACGAGGTCGAAGCCTTGCTGCCGGTGCTCGCGGAAATTTCCGAGGATTGGCTGGAACACAAATCCGGCGAAGAGAAAGGCTTCTCGCTCGGCCACTTCGACGCCGCTTATCTCGAGCGTTTGCCGGTCGCCCTGGTCGAACGCGAGGGCCACATCGTCGCCTTCGCCAATCTGTGGAACGCCACCAACGGCCGCGAGCTGTCGGTCGACCTGATGCGTCACAGCGAGACCGCGCCGAAGGGCACGATGGATTTCTTGTTCGCCGAGTTGCTGGGTTGGGGCCGCGAACACGGCTACGAACGTTTCTCGCTCGGCATGGCGCCCTTGTCGGGCTTGTCTCAGCATCGCCTTGCCGGGCGCTGGAACCGCTTCGCCAACCTGGTCGCGCGCCACGGCGAACGTTTCTACGGTTTCGTCGGCCTGCGCCGCTTCAAGGCCAAGTACGACCCGGTCTGGCGCACGCGCTACCTCGCCGCGCCGGGCGGCATGCATCTGCCGGCGGCCTTGATCGACGTCACCCGCTTGATCTCGCTCGACCCGCGCCGGCACGACGACGGCGAGCCGCGCATCGCGCGTTTCCCGACCCGCGCGCCCGAGGCTCAGGAACCCGGCGCGATACCGGCCGCCGACAACACGCGCGCGGCGACGCCGTCGTAATCGCCGTCGAGGTGGTGATCGCCCGGCAGTTTTTCGATCCGCGCCGCAGCCACTGGCAACTTCGGACACAGCGCATCGCCGTCGTCGGCGCCGTACAAACATAGCGTGCGCGCGGCCGGCATGCGCGCGATCTCGGGTGCGATCGGCAAGCCGCGGTCGCTGCTGCCGATCCAGTTGCTGAGGTGGAACTCGTACTCGGCTTTCTCGCCGACCGAAATCAACGCGGTCAGCGCGATCGCCTCGCGGCTCGGCGACGGCAAGCGGTTATAGGCCGCCGGCAATACGTCGGCGCCTTGCGAGAAACCGATCAACAGCACGCGTGGGCGCCGCCACTGAGCGCGGTAGTAGCGGACGATGCGATCGAGGTCGGCGGCGAAGCCCTGCGGCGTGCGCGGGCTCCAGAAGTAGCGCAGCGAGTCGATGCCGACCACCGGCACGCCGGCTTTCGCCAAGCGGTCGGCCACGCTCTGGTCGAAGCCGGCCCAACCGCCGTCGCCGGACACGAAGATCGCGAAGCTGTCGCGGTGGCCGCCGCTGCTTGCAGCGATCTCGGTCAGCGGCAAGCCCTTCAGATCGGCCGGCGGCAACGGCGCGCTGACATGGCCTTGCGCACCGAGGCCGATCAAGGCCGCGCGCAGGCCCGGCGTAGCATCGCCGCGCGCATCGCGGGCGAAACGGCGCGCCTGCGGGATGGCCGCGACGAAGGCATCGCTCGCCGCCTTCGGGCATTGCACACCATGGCCGTCCGCGCGCGCGGCGGCGACCAGCCAGGGCAACGACAACGGCGAGGGCTGCAATTGCGCCACGCCTGCGTCGCGAGCCGGCATCAGCTTCAAGGCGCCGGACGGGCACATTGCACGCGCCAGGGCCAGGCGCGGGCAGAAATCGACCGCTATCGCACCGGCGAACAGCATGCCGCCGCCCTGCGCAGCGATCGCATACGCGAACGCCGCCCCTTCGCCATCGCCGAGCAACAAAGGCAGGCGGTAGGTCGGCAAACGGTAATAGGCCTGCACGAAACGCGAGAAGTTCTCGACGTCGCCGGAGGAGAACGCGCAGGCGCCGCCGTCCTTGCGCAGGTCGCGTTCGAGCGCGGCGACGTCGACGGTCGCGACCATCGCGCCATCGGCGACCAAGGCGTCGACGCGCTCCTTGCGTTGCGCGCCGTCGAGACCGTCGGCGAACCAGAGCACGAAGCGGCGCGCCTCGCCGGAGGGCAGACGCACCGGAATGTTGTGGAAGCGGCCGTGGGAGACGCTGCGCGCGAGCGCAGGCGCGGCCGTGGATGCGGTCTGCGCCGTCGCGCTGCACAACACCGTGGCCAACAGCAGGAACAGGATCAGGCGGGCAGGGATCGTTACGGGCACGCGGGGCATCTCCTCGATGCAGGGCTTATACCATCGGGGTTGGCCGGGGTTGGCCCCAAAACAAATCCCCCCTGCCCCCTTTTTCAAAGGGGGGAAACGCGTAGCCCGGGGTTTTGTGACGCCGGCGGAGTTCCAGGCCTGTCGGGCACCGCTCCGGCCCGCTCCGGTCCGGTCCGGTCCGGCCTCGATCCTGCACCATCCGACCGGATCGGGTTAGGCCGGTCCCGGCGGCGGCCTTACACTTGCCCGGATGTCCCTCACCGACTCCACCCCGCTGCCGAGGCTGGTGCTCAGCACCTGCCCCGACGAGGCCACGGCCGACGCCATCGCATTGGCCCTGGTCGAGGAACGGCTCGCCGCTTGCGTGAGCCGTTGGCCGGGCGTGCGCTCGACCTATCGCTGGCAAGGCCGCATCGAACACGCGACCGAGGTCCAGTTGCTGATCAAGACCACCCCCGCCCTGGCCTCGGCCGTGCTCAAGCGGATCGCCGAGCTGCATCCGTATGAACTGCCGGAGGCATTGGTGGTCGAAGTCCGCGACGGCCTCGACCCGTACCTGCACTGGGTGGCCGAACAGACCCGAGACCGATGACTGACGATCTGCTTCCCGGTCGGCGCCCGCGCGCCGGCGCCGCCTTCACCCTCGCCTGCCTGGCCGCGCTGTTCGCCGCGCCGGCGCTTGCGGTCGACGAAAAAGACCTGCTGCCGGTCGACGAGGCCTTCGTGCTCGCGACCGAGGCCAGTGGCGCGGATCGCATCGCGGTGTCGTGGAAGGTCGCGCCGGGTTACTACCTCTACAAGCACCGCATCTCGGTCAAGAGCGACGCCGGCTTCGCCGCGCAGGCGCTGCAGTTGCCGAAGGGCAAGGCCTATAAGGACGAGTTCTTCGGCGACGTCGAGACTTACCGCGACCGCGTCGTCGCCACCCTGCCCGGCCAGGCCAAGGCCGGCAGCGCCAAGCTCACCATCAAGTACCAGGGCTGCGCCGACGCCGGCATCTGCTATCCGCCGCAGACCCGCACCGTCAGCGTGGCGCTGGCTGCGCCCGCCGCCGCCGCGATGGACCCGGCTCCGGCGGCCGCGCCATTGGTTTCCTTCGGCCCGCGCGGCAGCGCCAATCCGCTGCTCGGCAGCAGCCCGCTCGGCGCGCCCTCGGCCGCCAACACCGGCACCGATGCCCTGCCGTTGCCGCCGGAGCAGGCCTTCGGCTTCGAGGCCATCGTCAGCGACGGCAACACCCTGCTGCTGCGCTTCACCCCGGCGCGCGGCTATTACCTGTATCGCGACAAGACCTCGCTGAAGACCGACCAGGCCGCGATCGCCGCCGGCAAGCCGCAGTGGCCGCGCGGCACCGCGCACCGCGACGAGCACTTCGGCGAGGTCACCGTGTTCTTCGACCAGATCGACGTGCCGCTGCCGCTGCTGCGCAAGCAGGCCGACGCGGCCAAGCTGACCCTGACCGCGAACTTCCAGGGCTGCCAGACCGACGGCATCTGCTATCCGCCGATGACGCGCAAAGTGACCCTGGATCTGCCGCGCGGCACCGTGGCGGCGAGCGTGGTCGCGCCGACGGAGCCGGCCGCCGGCACGACGGCCGCTGCAGCCGCGGCGAGCACTCTATCGCCCGCGACCGCCGCAGCATCGAGGCAAGCGAACGCCGCGAACATCGCCGGCGACGCCTCCGCCGTCGGCATGGCCGCGAGCAATGCGACGCCCGCCACCGACGCAGCCAACCTGGCGCCCGCCAACGACGCGGCAACGCCCGCGACCGATCCCTCAGACGCGGCCGCCCCGCAGGCCGAAGACAGCCTGCTCGCCGCCTCGCTCAAGGGCGCCAACCGCTACTGGGCGCTGCTGACGTTCTTCGGCTTCGGCCTGCTGCTCGCGTTCACGCCCTGCGTGTTGCCGATGGTGCCGATCCTGTCGGGCCTGATCGTCGGCCAGGGCCCCGGCCTGAGCACGCGCCGCGCGTTCTCGCTGTCGCTGGTCTACGTGCTGGCGAGCGCGGTGGTGTTCACCCTCGCCGGCATCGTCGCCGGGCTGGCCGGCGCCAATCTGCAGATCGCCTTCCAGACGCCGTGGGTGATCGTGCTGTTCGCCCTGCTGTTCGTGGTGCTGTCGCTGTCGAGCTTCGGTCTGTACGAACTGCAGTTGCCGCATGCATTGCGCAGCCGCCTCAGCGAAGCCAGCAATCGCCAACGCAGCGGTTCCTGGCTCGGCGTCGCCAGCATGGGCGCGCTGTCGGCCTTGATCGTCGGCCCCTGCGTGGCGCCGCCGCTCGCCGCCGCCGTGCTCTATATCGGCCAGACCCGCGACCCGGTGTTCGGCGGCGCGGCCTTGTTCGCGCTGGCCATGGGCATGGGCGCGCCCTTGATTGTGTTCGGCGTCGCCGCCGGCAAGGGCCTGCCGACCACCGGCCCGTGGATGGTAGCGGTGCAGCGCGCGTTCGGCCTGATCTTCATCGGCATGGCGGTGTGGATGCTCTCGCGCATTCTGCCCGGCCCGGTGACGCTGGCGCTGTGGGGCGCACTGCTGCTCGGCGCGGCGGTGATGGTCGCCCTGTCGGCCGGCGCCAAGACGCTCGGCCAGGGCGTGCGCGTGTTCGCCTGGTTGCTGGCGCTGCTGCTGGGCCTGGCCGGCGCGGCGCTGGTCGTCGGCGCCCTCGCCGGCAGCGACGACCCGCTGCAGCCGCTCGCCGGCCTGCGCGGCGGCCACGCCGCGCAGAGCACCGAGCTGCCGTTCCGCAAGATCAAGTCCGGCGCCGACCTCGACCGCGAGATCGCCGCCGCGCAGGCCTCCGGCCAGCCGCTGATGCTCGACTTCTATGCCGACTGGTGCGTGGCCTGCAAGGAAATGGAGAAGTACACCTTCCCCGAGCCGCAGGTGCACGAAGCGCTGAAGGGCTTCGTCCTGCTCAAGGTCGACGTGACCGCGAACGACGAGATCGACCAGGCGTTGATGAAGCGTCTGGAGATCATCGGCCCGCCGGCGACCCTGTACTTCGTCGCCGGCGCCGAACGCCGCGAACTGCGCCTGTTCGGTTTCGAGAAAGCCGCGGCCTTCGCCGAACGCGCGCAGCGCGCGCGCGCCGCGACTCGCTGAGGCCGGCCGATGGCGATCTCCTCGACCGTCAAACTCGTCGCCCTGGCGCTCGGTGCGGGCGCGCTCGGCCTGCTCGCCGGGCAACTCGTCGGCGGGGGCGGCTGGCTGGCCCGCACCGAACTCGGCCAGTACTTCCTGCACGAGCGCATGACCCGCAGCGCGCCCAAGCCGCCGGCCGACCTCGCCGTGGCGAGCCCGGGCCAGGCCATGCCTGCGCTGACCCTGCCCGGCCTCGACGGCCGGCCCTCGCAGCTGCCGCAGGCCTACGCCGGCCGGCCGATCATGATCAATCTGTGGGCCAGCTGGTGCGGCCCCTGCATCAAGGAAATGCCCGAGCTCAACCGCTACGCCAAGGCCCAGGGCGGTCAGGGCACGCAAGTGGTCGGCATCGCCCTCGACAACGCCGAGGACGTCGCCGCCTTCCTGCAGCGGGTGCCGGTCGATTACCCGATCCTGCTCGACGCGCCCGGCCCGCGCGACGCCGGCGTCCGCCTCGGCAATCTCAAGGGCGTGCTGCCGTATACGGTGCTGATCGACGCAGACGGCAAGCTGATCAAGCAGCGCATCGGCCCGTTCGAGGACGGCGAGATCGAGGGCTGGGTCGACTGAAACCGGTCCGGGGCCGAAGCCGCGCCGTCATGCCCGCGCCACCTCGCGGCGGCAACCTCCGCGAAAACTCGCCGATCGTCGGCTAGCCGCGCCAGCCGCGAACGGCCGGCACGCGCCGATTCCGCCAACGGGTTACCGGCTTGCCTGGCCCGATCGTGCTCGAATGGGCTCCGGGGACCACCCCCAGAATCGCCGTCGTGCCGGCAAATGCGCCGAACCGGTCACGAAAACACGGCGACGCCGGCGAACGTGCCGGCATTCTAGAGTCGCCACTCAAACAACCGCTTAAATCGCGGCAACTTCGCCGATTTGGCGGGCAACTTCTGGACACCGGGCCGGCCTTCACGCAAACTGCCGCCCTTTGAAGGCAACCGTCCGGTCCCAATGGCCAAGCTTCTGGTCCTGCACGGCCCCAACCTCAACCTGCTCGGCACGCGCGAGCCGGAGGTCTACGGCCGCACCACCCTGGCCGAGATCGATGCCGGGCTGCGCGAGCACGCCCAGGCCGCCGGACACGCCCTGGACAGCCTGCAGTCGAACGCCGAGCACGTCCTGGTCGACCGGGTCCAGGCGGCGCGCACCGACGGCACGGCGATGATCCTGATCAATCCGGCCGCCTTCACCCATACCAGCGTCGCGATCCGCGACGCCCTGGCCGCGGTGGCGATCCCGTTCATCGAGATCCACCTGTCCAACCCGCACACCCGCGAGCCGTTCCGCCACCACAGCTATTTCAGCGACCACGCCGTCGGCGTGGTCTGCGGCTTCGGCGCCGACAGCTACCGCTACGCGCTCGACGCCGCCATCAAGCGACTGGCGACCTGATACCCACCCAGCCCGGGCCGCGTTCGCGCGGGCCGCAACGACGATCCAACCAGAGGCCCGCTCCATGGACCTGCGCAAAATCAAGAAACTGATCGACCTGCTCGAGGAATCCAACCTCGCCGAGATCGAGATCAAGGAAGGCGAAGAATCCGTCCGCCTGGCCCGCACCCCGAAGGGCGGCTATGCCTACGCGCCGCCGCAGATGCAGGCCGCGCCCTACGCCGAGCAGCGCCCGGCCCCGGCCATGCCGATGCATTCGCCGACCGAAGCGGCCACCGGCGGCAGCGCCAAGCCCGGCAGCGACCTGCCCGACGGCCACGTCGTGCGCGCGCCGATGGTCGGCACCTTCTACGCCTCGCCGGCGCCGGACAAGCCCTCCTTCGTCGCCGTCGGCCAGGCGGTCAAGGCCGGCGACACCCTCGGCATCATCGAAGCGATGAAGATGTTCAACCCGATCGAAGCCGACGTCTCCGGCACGGTGCTCAAGGTCATGGCCGAGAGCGGCCAGCCGATCGAGTTCGATCAGCCTTTGTTCGTGATCGGCTGAAGCCGGTCGCGACGGGAATCGGGAATGGGGAATCGGGAATCGTCGAAGCGGCCCCACGAGGGCCTGGAGGTCTGGCGCGATGCCATGGACCTCGTGGAGGCGATTTACCGATTCTCGGCCCAGTTCCCCGACAACGAACGGTTCGGCCTGACCTCGCAGTTGCGCCGTGCGGCGGTCAGCATCCCCTCGAATGTGGCCGAGGGCGCAGCGCGACGTTCGACCCGGGATTATCTGCGCTTCCTGTCGATCGCCCGCGGCTCGCTTTCCGAATTGGATACGCCACAGCAGATCGCCATCCGCCTGGGGTTCGCCGCGTCGTCGCCGTCGCTCGACGAACTGATCGATCGGGTTTTCGCGAAGCTCACCGGCCTGATGAACGCACTCAACAAGCGCGAGGCCTCCACATGAAACGCCGCACGCGCTTTTACGATTCCCGATTCCCCATTCCCCATTCCCGAACCTGGCTACCCAATGCTCGATAAAGTCGTCATCGCCAATCGCGGCGAAATCGCGCTGCGCATCCTGCGCGCCTGCCACGCGCTGGGCATCCGCACGGTCGCGGTGCATTCCACCGTCGATCGCAATCTCAAGCACGTCGCCATGGCCGACGAGTCGGTCTGCATCGGGCCGGCGCCGTCGTCGGAGAGCTATCTCAACATGGCCTCGATCATCGCCGCGGCCGAAGTCACCGACGCCCAGGCGATCCACCCGGGCTACGGCTTCCTCAGCGAGAACGCCGACTTCGCCGAGCGCGTCGAGCAGTCCGGCTTCATCTTCATCGGCCCGCGCGCCGAGACCATCCGCCTGATGGGCGACAAGGTCGAGGCGATCCGCGCGATGAAGGACGCCGGCGTGCCCTGCGTGCCCGGCAGCGGCGGCCCGCTCGGCGACGACAACGCCGCCAACATCAAGATCGCGCGCGAGATCGGCTATCCGATCATCGTCAAGGCCGCCGGCGGCGGCGGCGGTCGCGGCATGCGCGTGGTGCATACCGAGGCCCACCTCAACGCCGCGATCCAGACCACCAAGTCCGAAGCCAAGGCCGCGTTCGGCAACGACATGGTCTACATGGAGAAGTTCCTCGAGAACCCGCGCCATGTCGAGATCCAGGTCCTCGCCGACGGCCAGGGCAGCGCGATCCACCTGGGCGAACGCGATTGTTCGATGCAGCGACGCCACCAGAAGGTGGTCGAGGAAGCGCCGGCGCCGGGCATCACCCCGGAACAGCGCGCCGAGATCGGCAAGGTCTGCGTCGAAGCCTGCATCCGCATCGGTTACCGCGGCGCCGGCACGTTCGAGTTCCTGTACGAGAACGGCCGCTTCTACTTCATCGAAATGAATACCCGCATCCAGGTCGAGCACCCGGTCACCGAGCTGGTCACCGGCATCGACCTGGTACGCGAGCAGTTGATGATCGCGGCCGGCCGCAAGTTGTCGATCAAGCAGAGCGACATCGTCCTCGAAGGCCACGCCATCGAGTGCCGCATCAACGCCGAGGACCCGGAAACCTTCATGCCCTGCCCGGGCCTGATCCAGCACTTCCACGCGCCCGGCGGCCCCGGCGTGCGCGTCGACAGCCACATCTACGAAGGCTATCGCGTGCCGCCGAACTACGACTCGATGATCGGCAAGCTGATCGTGCACGGGCCCGACCGCGACACCGCGATCGCGCGCATGCGCGTGGCGCTCAGCGAGATGGTCGTGGACGGCATCAAGACCAATATCCCGCTGCAACAGCGGATCTTGTCGGATGCCGGCTTCCAGCAAGGCGGGATGAACATCCACTACCTGGAAAAGCGGCTCAAGGAACAGAAGGAAAAGACGATCTCGATCGTCTGAGCTCGATCGTCTGCGCTCGCTCGTCTGAGCCGGCGCCCGCACTCGACGGGCCTGCGGCAAGAACGCCTGCGGCAAAAACGAAACGGCCCGCGTCGACGACGCGGGCCGTTTCGTTTTGAGTGACGCACCAGGCGACGCGTCGGCGCGACCGCGCCGCAGCATCAGCCTAAACCGCGACACCGCCGTCGGCGGTCGCGGTTTAGGCCGCTGCTACCGCCAGCGGACCGTCGCCGGTGCTGCGCCCGGCTTCATCGCAATACCGGCTCGACCCAGGACGCCATCTCCTGCACGTCGGCTTCGGTGAGCTCCGTAGACGAGGAAGCCGGCAACAGGGTCGGCCCCTTCGCCGAGCTGCCCGAGGTGCCCGACGGCTTCTTGCCCGAACCCGGCACCTGGGTGCCCGGGATCGGCTGCACGCCGCCGCTCGTCGATGGACTGACCACCATCACGTACTCGCTCGAACCGTCCGGCCAGACCACCTTGAAGGTGCTGCCGGGCGGCAGGGTCGAGAAGGGCGCGCCGCTCTGGGCGCGATAGACGGCCGCGATCTGGGCGGCGCTCAGCGAACGCAACTCGGTCTTCGAATCCACCGAGGTCACCGCGACCTGTCCCAGCTCGCGGTAGTCCTCGCCGAATACGTCGATCATCACGCCGGCTGCGCCGACCGAGTACGCGCTGAGCAGCAATGCCCAGAAACCGATCTTGGCCGTGTTTACGAAGTGCTCGCGTTTCATTGCACTGTCCTCTGTTCGCCTAGCAGCGAATCGACCATGTCTTCCACCACATCCGCCCCCTGACGCGGGATCGCCGCGTCGTATACGAAACTCGCAAAATCCTGTTTGGCGTCTTGCGAGCAAATTCCGCCGTTGGCGCAGTAGGACGTCATCAACGAGCCTTTCGGACTGCAATCCTGCCCGAGCTCGCATGCCGCCAACTGCCAAGCCAGTTCCGCGAATTGAGTGCCGGCCACGCGCATGTCGCCCCAGCGCCGGCCGTTCGCGGCGATGCCCATGCCGGGCGACAACGCCGAATACGCTTCCGGGTCCTTCGAGCGCTGCACGCGATCGACCAGGTTGAGCCGGTATTCCTCGGTCTTCTCCAGCGGCTTGCCGGCGGCCAGCAACGAGGCCTCGGCCGGCAGGCTGCCCGATTGGGCGGCCTCGACCCGCTTGAGGAAGATCATCTGGTAACTGAGGTTGTCGCTCGGCGCGAAACGCGCGCAGCGCGAGCTGACCCGGTTACGCGCCTCGGTCATCGTCGAGGCGCCGCGCAGCTTCATGCTCTCGATCGTGCGCGTGTCGTTGCCGTAGTCGACCGGTGCATTGGCGTAGTTCGAGCAGTAGTCGTAGACCCGGCTCAACAGCCAGATCGCCTCGGGCTCGCCGGCATCGGCGCGCGAGCGGATCGACTGCGCATACGCGTACAAGTCCGGCGCCTGCTCGAACTGCACGCGCAGCGGCGACGACGCGACCGCACCCCGCGGCGCGGCCTTCTTTTCGACCACCGGCACCGAGTCGTCGCGCGGCGCATCGGCTTGGCCGCGCGCCGTCGGCTGCGCCTTCTCCGCGACCCGGACCGGCACGCTCTCGTCGGGCACGGCCTGTTCGCCGCCATTGCGTCGGCCGGCATAGACGAAAGCGGCGGCCAACAAGGCGAAGCCCATGATCGCGATCAGCGAGCGTCCGGACACGCGCACACCGGCCGGCGCCCCGCCAGGGCCTGGCTTGTAACCGGAGGGGTAGGCATCGGACATCAAGACCGTTTCTCTGAGCCTCTACGCTGCTGGCAGGAACCGGACGCAACGCAGGTGCGGGCCGCCGCACTGGCGCCACCCAGCCCGCCTGCCGCCCCGCAAGGGCCGGGGTCGGCATGAGCTGGCAGGGGCCGGCCTGAACTGTGTTTCGTCGAGATGCCGATAGTAAGTCAAGCGCCCTGCCGATGCCCGCACGACGCTGAACCGTGATGGATCTCGAACTTCGGCGAGACGGCGCTTCAGCCGCCCGGAGCGGGAGCCGCGGTGGCCTTGGCCGCGCAGGTCACTTCGCTGCCGACGACCGTGGGCCAATAGGTCTTGCCGCCGTCCTCGCCGTGCTCGCCGGCGGTGGTGACCGCCAGGCCGTGGCCGGCGTCGGCGGCATATTCGAAGCTGCAATAGCCCTGGCCGGTGCCGGCGCAATCGACGACCTCGGGGTAACCGGCTTCGATCAGGCCGCCCAGGAAACGCTCGGCGCCCTCCTCTCGGTCCGGCTGCACGCCGCGCCAGCCCTGGGCAAGCAACTTCGCCCGCGCCTGCGGCAGGCTCAGGCCCTCGATCCGCGGCACCTTCGCCCCGCCGCCGCAGTAGGCGTCCAGCGCCGGTAAGGCCGTCAGCTCCAGCCCGGCGGCGGTCGCGAGCACGCGAGCACGCGCCACCTGCCATTCGCCGACCCGCAGTTCGCTGCCCGCCTTGCCGGCCGGGTCGGCTGGTTCGGCGCTGTGCTCGAACACGCCCTGCACGCCACTGTCGAAGCTTTCCTCGTCGGCCTTGAGGTCGCGCAACTGCGCCACCGCCCGACCATCGCGGAAGAACAGCACCCGCGCGGCCGGGAACATGCAGCCGAAGCCGGCCACCTGGGTCGCGCGCGGCGCCACCCCGACCACACGGTAGTCCTTGCCCCAGGCCATGTCGGCGCGGATGGTCCAGCCGGCCGCGACCGCAGCCCGCGCCTCGCTCGACTTGGCATCCTCGGCGCAGTCCGGGACGCTGCCGTCGTCGGCCAGCGGCGGGGTGGGCGCGACATAGCGGGGCAGCTCGGTCACCGCTTCCAGGCGCAATTGCTCGACCTGGCCCTTGGCGCCCACTTGCGCAGCATCTACCTGAGGCGTGTCGACTCGGGCAGCCTCTGCCCGGGTAGCATCGACCCGGCTCGCGCCGACCTGGCTAGCGTGGTCAGGAGCGGTGCCGACGGGGGTAGTGCCTTCGCCGGCCGCGCAGGCGCCCAGGGCCAGCGATCCGAGCAATATCCAGGCCCGCGTGACGGCGGCGGTAGAGGGGTTGGCCTGCGATTCCATGGCGTCTGACTCCTGAGAAGAGCCCGCACGCTATCTGATCGCCGCGAAACGGGTCAATAATGACCGCCGTTTTCGCCTCTCGCCGTAACCGATGCCCTTTCTCGAACTGACCCTGCGCTGCAGCGAAGCCGAACAACCGCGCTACGAAGCCGCGCTCGACGATGTCGGCTCGCTGGCGGTGACGATGCTCGACGCCGATGCCGACACCGGCAACGAGCACGCGATCCTCGAGCCCGGCGTCGGCGAAACGCCGTTGTGGCAGTCGATCGTGCTCAGCGCCCTGTTTCCGCACGATGCCGACGCGCTGGTGATCCTGGCCGCGCTGGAATCGTTCGACCCGGGTCTGGAATGGACCCAGGTGCGTTTTCGCCAGGTCGAGGATCAGGACTGGGAGCGCGCCTGGATGGACCAGTACGAGCCGCTGCAGTTCGGCCGCCGCACCTGGATCGTGCCGTGGAACCACGAGCTGCCCGCGGGCGCGGATGCGGCCGATGCCGCGGTGGTGCGCCTCGACCCGGGCCTGGCGTTCGGCTCCGGCACCCACCCGACCACCTCGCTGTGCCTGCAATGGCTCGACGCGTTGGCCGACGAAGGCGCGCTCGCCGATCGCAGCGTGCTCGACTTCGGTTGCGGCTCCGGCATTCTCGCCCTCGCCGCGCTCAAGCTCGGCGCCGCGCACGCGGTCGGCGTCGACAACGATCCGCAGGCGGTCATCGCCACCCACGACAACGCCGAACGCAACGACGTCGCCGAACGCATCGAGGTGCATTTGCCGCAGGACGAACCGGCCGCGACCTATCCGGTGGTGGTCGCCAACATCCTCGCCTCGGCGCTGGTCGCCCTGGCCGATACCCTGGCCGCGCGCGTCGCACCGGGCGGGCGCATCGCGCTGTCGGGCATCCTGGCCGGGCAGGAAGACGAGGTGCTCGCGCGCTATGCCGCGGACTTCGAGGGGCTGCGCGCCGACCGTCTCGAAGACTGGATGCGCGTCACAGGCGTACGCCGGCGCTGAGCGCGACGGCATGATTGAATACTGAAATGTTCGCTGCCTGCCCCCATTGCGGATACCTCGTCGCCCTCATCGTCGCCAAGGACGGTCCGACCCGGGCCTGCCCGCGTTGCGGCGGCGACCTCGCCGCCGCGGCGGCGATCGAGTCGGCGCCCGCCGAATCGACCGCCGTCGAGCCGGCCACAAACGAACCGGCCTTGGTCGAATCGGCTGCGATCGGCGCGGCGAGCGCGCCGGTTGCGAACGCAGCGACGGGCGCCGATGCGCTGTCGGCCGAAGCTTCGGCGGCGCAGGCCAGCGCAACACCGGTTCAAGCCGGCGATACCGTCGCCGAGCACGACCAGGCCGGCCATCTTGCCGCCTCGCCGGAGGCGGCAACGCTCGGCGCGCAGGACGCCGCCGACGCGAGCGACGACGCCACGGTCAAGGCCGCCCCGACCATCGCGCTGGCGCCACTCAGCGCCGCCGCCGATGCGGTCGTGCCGAAGCGCGCGACGCGCAAGCGCGCCGGCAAATCCGAAACCGCGGTAGCGCATGCGCGCCTCGCGCCGAGCTTCGTACGCAGCCGCGCCCGCGCCGCTGCGCCGGCGGCGCGCCGGCACTGGAGCGGTCCGGCGGTGGCGGTCGCGCTCGGCCTGTTGCTGGCCCTGCAACTGCTGCTTGCGCAACGCAACGAACTGGCCGCCGACGCGCGCTGGCGCCCGCTCGTCGGCGCCTTGTGCGGGACGCTGCCGTGCACGATTCCGGCATGGCGCGAACCGGCTGCGCTGACCATGCTCAATCGCAACGTGCTGCCGGTCGCAGAGCGCGCGGGTGTGTTGCGGGTATCGGCCAGTTTCCGCAACGATGCGCGCTGGGCGCAGCCCTGGCCGACCCTGGTGCTGAGCCTGGAGGACGTCGATGGCCGCCGCGTCGGCCAACGTGCGTTCTCTCCAGAGGACTATCGCAAGGGGTACAGGGAAGGCGAACTGATCGCGCCGGGGCAGAGCGCCGCGGTGCAGTTCGACGTGCTCGAACCGGCGCCGCGCGTAGTCGCGTTCACGTTCGATTTCCGTTGAAATATCGCGCCGTCGCGTTGTCTACAGCGACTCCCCCGCGCTAGACTCCCCCTCCCGTCGGCGATGCGCAGCGAGCGTATCGGCAAGCTCCCGGCGGAAGTCACTTGCCACGGGGATGCACTTGAACGCTCTCAACGACCGCAACGAAGCCGCCCGCTCCGGACCTCGCGTTCCGTTGCGCGACCATGTCGCGACTTCGATCCGTCGTTACCTGGGCGACTTGAACGGCAGCGGCACCGAGAACCTCTACGAGATCGCCTTGCGCGAGCTGGAAATCCCGTTGTTCGCCGAAGTCCTGCAGCATTGCGACGGCAACCAGAGCCGCGCCGCGGCCATGCTCGGTATTCACCGTGCGACCCTGCGCAAGAAGCTGCGCGAGTACGGGCTGGAATAACAGCCGTCGCAGCGCAGCGAAAGGCCTGCGCGCGCAAACCCTCTCACGCGAACCCTGTGCAGGAGCGGCGTAAGCCGCGACAGGCGCAGCGGTCGAATACCGCGCAGTTTCTGCAGCCATCGACTCATCGGGGCAGCTCCCGGCTGTCCGGACTTCGGCCGTTGCGCTTGCGTGCACCGCTGCGGTTGGTCGCGGCTTACGCCGCTCCTACAAAAGCGACGAATCCTCGGGGTAGGAGCGGCGCAAGCCGCGACAGGCGAAGGGGACGAATACCACGCGGTTGCCGGAGCGCCGACTCTGCGGGGCAGTTCCCGACTGTCCGGACTTCGGCCGTTGCGCTTGCGTGCACCGCTGCGGTTGGTCGCGG
>NZ_JBQEOE010000044.1:0-33347 GCF_052045105.1 Lysobacter sp. 22409
ATTTTTCGATAAGACGTCCCTGTCTTATCGAAAAACGGCGCACGTCCTGTGCGCCGCCCTCCGGGTCTACTGTTGACCGGAAAAGCGGAAAAGCGGAAAAGCAGCAAAGCGGAAAAGCGGAAAAGCGGAAAAGCAGCAAAGCGGAAAAGCGGAAAAGCGGCAATGCAGATCAAAATCTCGGCAACGGCAACGGCAACGGCAACGGCAACGGCAACGATGCGGCCCAGTCCTCGATGACCGCTACCGCGGAGCTCGGGCTTGCTATAGTCGACCCCATCACGCGCCCGCCTAGACCGCCGTCGCGTCCAGGACTTCACCCACCGCAACGGAGTTGCCGCCATGGCCCAGCCCAAGAGCCACCTCGAGATCGCTCTCGCCTCGATCCCGGTGTTCACCAACGACGGCACGCTCGACGTCGCCGAACTGCAGAAGCTGCTCGACCTGGCGCTGCGCGACCAGATCGTCGACGACGACGAAAAGCGCGTGCTCGGCAATATCTTCAAGCAGGCCGAGCTCGGCACGCTCGACGCCGACGTCAAGCGCCGCATCGACGAGGCGCGCAAGCTGCACGGCATTTCCGCCTGAGACGTTCCGCGTCGCGATCCGGTCGGCAACGGCCGGGTCGCGGCGATGGCGTGCGGGTCGATCGTGTCTGTCGGCATCCTTTGATTCGGGATTCGGGATTCGCGTCGGTCATCTGCAGTCGAGATGGTTGCGTCGCAAGCCGCGACCGCGAACTTGCCGGTCGCGGCGTCGCTGTCGGTAGCTGGTCGTCTCGGGTCGTGGGGAGGCGCGGCCTAGGTGGCGCCGGAGTGTTCGTCGCCTCGAGTCGCTACTTAAGTGATTGAAGTAAAAGGTATGCCTGGCCTCCGCCGCCACTCCCCGCCGTTCGTCGGCATATCACATGTCATACTTGCCAGTGTCACATGTGATGACTTATCGTGAATGACATGGAACGTCGATCCTCCGCCTACTACCAGCGCAAACATCGCGAACGATTGCGCGAGAAGGGGCTGGTCAAGAAGGAACTGTGGGTGCTGCCGGAATTTTCCGAGGAGCTCATGGCGGTGGAGCGACGGATGCGGCAGCCGCGCGGTGCGGTGTCGGGGCGAGGACGCGCGGAGGGCGCGATGAGCGATGGCAAGGTCTGGACGGCCGCGGGTTTGTACGATGCGCTGTCGCAGGACGAAGAATTCATCTACGGCGATTCGCAGATCGAGCTGATCGACGGCGCCGAACCCAGCCTGCACCTGGTGATGGCCGAATACGGCGACCTGCCGTTGTTCGTGGCCGTGGTCGGCGAACAAATCGTGGTCGAGGCGCTGCTGTGGCCGGTCGCGCACGTGCGTGACGCCTCGGCGTTCAACGAAGAAGTGCTGCGCACCCACAAGGTGTTCCCGCTGTCGACGATCGGCATCGAGACCCTCGCCGACGGCGAAGCGGTGTACATGATGTTCGGTGCGCTCAGCGCGGCCTCGTCGCTGTCGAACGTGCTCTACGAAATCGAGACCCTCGCCGACAACGTCATCAAGGCGACCGAAGCCTACGAAACGCAGCTGCTGGAGGTGGCCTGATGTCGACGTCCGATCCGCCCGCCAATATCTGGAGCAAGCTGCTGACCTCGATCCGCGGCGGTGCGCGCGAGCTCGGCGAGGCCTGGGTCGACAGCCAGGCGCTGCGCATCCTCGACCAGGAGATCCGCGACTGCGATCTGGAGCTGCGCCGCTCGCGCGAATCGCTGGCCGAGCTGATCGCCCGCCATTCGCTGGCGCAACGGCGCTTGAGCGACTCCAGCGACAAGGTCGCCGAATACGAAACCTATGCAATCAAGGCGCTGGAATCCGGCGACGAATCGCTGGCGCGCGAAGTCGCCGACAAGATCGTGCTGCTCGAAGCCGGCCGCGGCGACGACGAGCGCCACGTGCAGCAACTGGCGCTGAGCGCCACCGAGCTGCGCAAGGCCATCGCCATGGCCGAGGGCAATATCCGCCGTCTCAAGCAGCAACTGGACACGGTCAAGGCCACCGAGAGCATGCAGCGCGCGCAGGCCGCGGTCGCGCATCGCTATGCCGGGCCGCAGAACCGCTTGCAGACCGCGGTCGACTCGTTGGCGCGGATCAAGCAGAAGCAGGCCGAGCGCGGCGCGCGCATGGAGGCGGCGACCGAATTGGCGCGCCACGACGGCTCCGACGCGCTGGAACGCAAGCTGCGCGAGGCCGGCATCATCGCCGACGATGCCGGCGCCGAAGCGGTGTTGCTGCGGCTGCGACAGAAACTGCCGGGCTGACCGGTTTCATGGAGGCGCCGCAGGGAGCGCGGCACGCGGGGAGGGAGGGGTGATGATCGAGTTTCTGCAGATCGTGTTTTCGTTTCCAACGGCGTTCTACTCCGTCCTGCTGGGCGTGGTGGTCGGCTATTGGCTGTTGTCGGCGCTCGGCCTGGTCGGCATGGACGTAGCCGACGGTCTGTTCGGCCACGGCCATGGCCACTTCGGCGGCGACGGCCATGTCCACGGCCCGGCGCACGGCCATACGCTCGGCGATCAATCGCTGGCCGACGGCGCCCATCACCATCAAAGCGTGTTCGATCCCCTGATGCGCCTGGGGCTCGGCGGCATTCCGGTGACTGTCGTGCTCAGCGTGCTGGTCGCCACGGCCTGGGCGCTGACCTACCTCGCCGACCTGTATCTGCTGCGCCTGCTGCCGGATGGCGGCCTGCGTTTCGTCGCCGACATCGTCGCGCTGGTGGTCGCCTTCGTGTTGGCGATTCCGGTCGCCGCGTTCGCGCTGCGTCCGGTGCGGCGCTTGCTGCGCAAGATGCAGCCCGAGCCGCCGCGGCCGCTGCTCGGCCAGACCGCGGTGATTCGCAGCCCGGGCGTGTCCCGGGTCACCGGCACCGCGGCCATCGAGGACGGCGGCGCCGGCCTGATCCTGCAGATCCGCGACGAAGGCGGCGAACGTTTCAAGCGCGGGGACCGCGTGGTGTTGATCGAGTACCTCGCCGACCAGAACGCCTACCGCGTGGTCAGCGAAGACGAATTCCGCGGCGCCTGACCCTCGTCGGTCGCCGCCATCCGTATCGAAGTCGAGTCATAGGGAGATGCAAGAATGAATTTTCCGTCGGGTATTTTCATGGTCCTGACCCTGGTGGGTCTGGGCATTCTGGTTGTGTTCGTCCTGCTGATGATGTTCAAGGCCTTCTACATCAAGGTCCCGCAGGGCACGGCGCTGATCGTCAACGACATGTCCTCCATGCCGAAGGTGCATTTCACCGGCGCGCTGGTGTATCCGGTGATCTACAAGAAGGAGTTCATGAAGATCTCCTTGATTACCCTGGAGGTCGACCGCCGCGCCAAGGACGGGTTGATCTGCAAGGACAACATGCGCGCCGACATCACCGTGGCGTTCTACTTGCGCGTCAACGAAACCCAGCAGGACGTGCTCAAGGTCGCCAAGTCGATCGGCGTGGACCGCGCCTCCGACCGCACCGCGGTCAATGAGCTGTTCAACGCCAAGTTCTCCGAGGCGCTGAAGACGGTCGGCAAGCAGATCGACTTCGTCAAGCTGTTCGAGAACCGCCAGGAATTCCGCGACCGCATCGTCGAGGTGATCGGCAACGACCTCAACGGCTACGTGCTCGAAGACGTCGCCATCGACTACCTGGAGCAGACCCCGAAGTCCTCGCTCGACCCGACCAACATCCTCGACGCCGAGGGCATCCGCAAGATCACCGAGCTGACCGCGGCGCAGAACGTCATCACCAACGAGCTCGAGCGCAACGAGCAGCTGGCGATCACCAAGAAGAACGTAGAAACCCGCGAGGCCATGCTCGCCCTGGAACGCCAGCAAGCCGACGCCGAGGCGCGGCAGAAGCGCGAAATCCAGACCATCCAGGCGCGCGAGCAGGCCGAAACCGCCAAGGTGCAGGAAGAAGAGCGGCTGAAGTCCGAGCAGGCGCGCATCTCGGTGCAGGAGCAGCTCGACATCCGCGAGCAGAACCGCCAGCGCGAAGTCGAAGTGGCCCAGCAGAACCGCCAGCGCGCGGTGGTGATCGAGGTCGAGAAGGTCACCCGCGCCAAGGATCTGGAAGTCGTCTCGCGCGAGCGCGAGGTCGAACTGAACCGGATCGAGAAGGAAAAGGCGCTGGAAGAACAGCGCAAGGAAATCGCCAACGTCATCCGCGAGCGCATCGCGGTCGAGAAGACCGTGGCTCAGGAAGAAGAGCGCATCAAGGAAGTGCGCGCGGTGTCCGAGGCCGATCGCGCCAAGCAGGTGACGGTGCTGAATGCGCAGGCCGCGGCCGAGGAAGAGCTGGTGCGCCAGGTCAAGCAGGCCGAGGCCAACGAGACCGCGTCCAAGCACCGCGCCGGCGAGATGACGGTGCTGGCGCAGGCCGAGCTGGAAGCGGCCGGCAAGCAGTCCGAAGCCAAGAAGAAGCTGGCCGAAGGCATCGAGGCCGAGCGCGCCGCGCCCGGCCTGGCCGACGCGCGGGTGCGCGAAGTCACCGCCGCGGCGAGCGAGAAGGAAGGCATGGCCAAGGCGCGCGTGATCGCCGAGACCCTGGCCGCGGAAGCCCGCGGCGAGCAGGAGAAGGGCCTGGCGCAGGCGCGCGTGATCGAAGCGCAGGCCGACGCCAAGCAGAAGCAGGGCCTGTCCGACGCCAAGGTGCTGGAAGAGAACCTGTTCGCGCAGGCGCGCGGCGACGAGCAACTCGGCGCGGCCAAGGCCAAGGCGACCAAGGACCTGGGCCTGTCGGAAGCCGAAGTGCTGCTGCAGAAGTTCAAGTCCGAGGCCGAAGGCCTGTCGCAGAAGTTCGGCGCGCTGGATTCGTTGAGCGACCAGGCCCGCTCGCACGAAGAGTTCCGCATGCAGTTGGAGAAGAACTTCGAGCAGGCGATCGCTTCGATCGAGGCCAACAAGGAAGTCGCCAAGGAGCAGGCCGACGTGCTGGCCGCCGCGCTCAGCAAGGCCAACATCGACATCGTCGGCGGCGAAGGCGAGTTCTTCAATTCCTTCGCCAAGGCGCTGTCGGTCGGCAAGGCGATCGAGGGTGTGGCCGGCAAGAGCCCGATCGTGCAGGACGTGCTGCAGCGTTTACTGGCCAAGTCGGACGGCAAGTCCGACGGCAAGGGCGAAGGCAAGGCTTCCAGCGAGACCGTGCTGGACTCCTGACCGCTCGCGGCCGGAACCCAGCAACACGGACCAAGGAACGCGCCGCCGCCATCGGCGGCGCATGGCAGCACGCCGGCGGCGCCGCTCAGCGCGCGGCCGGCAGGATCGTTAGGACGGACACATGGCGGACACCAAGCCGGGCACGGCGACGGGCGAGAACGCGAACGACGGCGGCGCCACCAGCGCGGCGGCGAATCAAGCCGTGGACCAGGCGGTCGCCCAGGGCGGCGCTTATGAGGTTTTGAGCAAACGCCTGGCCGAACAGGGCCAGCGCCTGCGCGACATCGCCCAGGGCCTGAACCAGCAGCGCCTCGACGAGTTCGGCAGCAGCCAGATGGAGGTGGTCGGGCGCTTCCGCCTGCGCACCGAGAACAACTGCGTCGCGCGCGACATCGTTCAGGTCGGCGACTGCCTGGTGTTCGGCTACAACGTCTTCCTCGGGCTCAAGAAAGAAACCCGGGTCGAGGATGTGTTCGCGCTGTACAAGCTGGTGCAGGGGCCGGAGGGCTACGACGTCACCCCGGTCGAGCTCAAGGGCAGCTTCCTCGGCATCGACAGCTTCGCCCAGGATTTCCGCGAGCTGTACGCGTATTACAAGAACACCCGCCTGATCCAGCTGATCGTGCGCGACGGCAAACTGCTGGCCGCGTTCCAGATCGGCGAGCGCATCACCGACCTGCGCGTGTTCCGCTGGGCGATCGCGCCGGGCGGCGAGGTGACCTACATCGACAACCGCGGCGAGCGCGACATCGCCCTGCCGGCGCCGTTCGATTTCGAGTGGACCCGCGCCACCCGCGAGATGGTGGTCAACGGCCGCCACCCGCATCTGAACATTCTCGACAGCGTGTTCGTCGAGACCGTCAACGGCGACCTCACGGTCAAGATCGAGAACAACACCGAGGACGGCCAGGGCATCTACCGCGAGCCGGTCGCCGACAAGACCCAATCGCTCGACGACGCCCAAGTCGATTACGCCCGCGTCGGCAGCCTGATCCTGCTCAAGATCCTGCCGTACCGCGAAGAACAGTGGCGCTACCTGGTCTTCAACACCCTGACCCGCAAGGTGGTGCGCCTGGACGAGATCGGCCTGGCCTGCATCCAGTTGCCCGAAGACCACGGCATCATCTTCCCGGGCGGCTATTACCTGCAGAACGGCGAGCACAAGCGCTTCGACCAGGCGATGGACGGCATGCGCTTCAAGCGCACCATCCGCTCGCCCAACGGCGAGGACGTGCTGTACCTGTTCTACGAGCCCGAGCAGGGCCGCACCGCGATGTTCACCTACAACATGATCGAGCGGCGCCTGCAAACGCCGATCTTCGGCCATGGCTATGCGCGCCTGGAAGACGGACGCATGGTGATCTTCGCCACCGAAAGCGACGAGCCGACCCGCGTGCACCCGATGCAGGTCTGGCAGACGCCGTACTACAGCGACGAATTCGCCGCCAAGCAGCCGGCCGGCAACAGCTTCATGGGCAAGATCGGCAACGCCGAGTTGGTGCGCGGCGTGTCCGAGCTGATGAGCCTGTCGCGCGAGATCGAGGCCACCGAAGTCTCGGCGCAGCGTTACGGCCTGCTGGCGCAGAACACCCGCCGTTTGTTCGACGCCCACCATTGGTTGTCCGACCCCGCCTGCGCCGGTACCGCGCCGCTGCTGCGCGAGATCGCCGCGACCGCCGAGTCGGTGCTCGACGAGTACGAGAAAGTCGAAGGCATCCGCAGCCAGTCCGAGCGCGCGATGGCCGAGGCGCGCACGCGCCAGAAAGCCTTGCTCGACGCCCTGCAGCCGGAAAACTGGGAGCGGGTGCAGGAGTTCGTCGACGCCCTCAACGGCCTGACCGCGCAGCGCGGCCATCTGCTCACGATCCGCGACTACCGCTATATCGACGTCGCCGGCATCGATGCGATGGAACAGGCGCTGATCGCCGCGCACGAGCGCACCGCCGCGGCGACCGGCGCCTTCCTCGCCGGCGACAAGGCCCTGCTGCCGTTGGCCGAGCGTTTGCACGCATTGGAAGCGCAGGCCCAGCAGGCCGTGAGTGTGGCGCAGTTGCTCGAACCGATCGGACAGATGCAGGCGATGTCGGGCGACCTCGACATGCTGTCGGCGTTGATGGCGACGCTCAAGGTCGACGACGCCACCCAGCGCACCCGCATCGTCGAATCGATCTCGGAGATCTACGCCAAGCTCAACCAGGCCAAGGCGCGCGCCGAGCAGCGTCGCAAAAGCCTGGGGTCGAGCGAGTCGGTGGCCCAGTTCGGCGCCCAGTTCACCCTGTTCGGACAGAGCATCGCCAGCGCCCTGTCGCTGGCCCAGGACCCCGAGCGCGCCGACGAGCAGTTGTCGCGGCTGATGGTGCAGTTGGAGGAACTGGAAAGTCAGTTCGGCGAGCACGAGGCGTTCCTCGGCGACATCCTGTCCAAGCGCGAGGAACTGCTCGAGACCTTCGAAGCGCACAAGCAGACCCTGCTCGACGACCGCCAGCGCAAGGCCCAGGCGGTGATGGATGCGGCCACCCGCATCCTCGACGGCCTCGGCCGGCGCACCGCGCGCTTCGCCGGCAGCGACGAGCTCAACGCCTTCTTCGCCAGCGACCCGCTGATCCTCAAGCTGCGCGAACTGGCCGAGCGCCTGCGTACGCTCAAGGACAGCGTCAAGGCCGACGACGTCGAGGCGCGCCTGAAGGGCGCGCGCGACCAGGCGGTGCGCGCGCTGCGCGACCGCAGTGAGTTGTTCGAGGAAGGCGGCAACGTCATCAAGCTGGGGCCGCGCCACCGCTTCAGCGTCAACACCCAGGAACTCGACCTGACCCTGCTGCCGCGCGGCGACGTGCTCAACCTGCACCTGACCGGCACCGACTTCTTCGAGCCGCTGCGCAACCCCGAACTCGATGCCGCACGCGATTACTGGGGCGTGTCGATGGATTCGGAATCGCCGCAGCTGTATCGCGGCGAGTACCTGGCCGGCCTGGTGATCGAGGCGGCCAGCGCCAACCGCGACGGCCTCAGCCTGGACCTGTTGCGTCAGCAACTGGCGCAGCCGGAAGCGCTCGCGCGCAGCGTGCGCGACTTCGCAGCGCCGCGCTATCGCGAAGGCTACGAAAAGGGCATCCACGACCACGACGCCAGCCTGATCCTGCAGGCCTTGCTGCCCTTGCGCGACAGCGCCGGCAGCCTCGGCTTCGAGCCGGCCGCGCGCGCCTGGGCGGCGCTGTTCTGGTCGCAGGTCGGCGAACAAACCGACGCCCGGCAATGGCCGGAACGCGCGCGCACCGCGCGCGACATTCATCAGTTGTTCGCCAGCGCCGCGGGCCTGGAATCGCTGCGCGCCGAAATCGCCGCGGCGATGACCGGCTATGCCCAGCAGCAGACCCTGGCGATCGACCCGGCGCTGACGCCGCGCGCCGCCGAATACCTGGTGCTGGAGCTGTCGGCCGAACACCCGCAATTCGTGTTCAGCAAGTACGCCCAGCAACTGCTGCAGGCGTTGCGCGAGAAACTCACCGCGGCGCGGATGTGGGATGGCTTCGTCCAGGCTCTGGACGGCCTCGGCGACCGCGTCTCCGCACGTTGGGCGCTGGCGATGAACTGGGTCGAGGCGCTGGCGCGTTCGCCCGAACTCGCTCCGGTCGCGGCCTATGCCGCCGAAGCGGCGACCTTGTTGCTGCTCGACGAACGCTTCCCGAAGAAGATCACCGAGGTCGACCTGAGCGCGCCGGTGCAAGGGCTGCTCGGCGAGCATCCGCGCATTGCCGAGGGCCGCATGACCTTGGCCATCGACGACTGGTCGGCGCGCCTGCGCCACCACCGCGAGACCTTCGTCCCCGGCTTCCAGCGCTACCAGGCCTTGCGCCAGGAAATCGTCGGCCGCGAGCGCCACGCCCTGCGCCTGGACGAGTTCAAGCCGCGCCCGCTGACCTCGTTCGTGCGCAACAAGCTCATCAACGACGTCTACCTGTCGGTGATCGGCGACAACCTCGCCAAGCAGATGGGCACGGTCGGCGAAAGCAAGCGCAGCGACCTGATGGGCCTGCTGATGATGATCTCGCCGCCGGGCTACGGCAAAACCACCTTGATGGAATACGTGGCGCACCGGCTCGGCCTGATCTTCATGAAGATCAACGGGCCGGCCCTGGGCCACGAGGTGCGCTCGCTAGACCCCGAGCAGGCGCCCGATGCGACCTCGCGCCAGGAACTCGACAAGCTCAACCTGGCCCTGGAGATGGGCAACAACGTGATGCTGTATGTGGACGACATCCAGCACACCCATCCCGAGTTCCTGCAGAAATTCATCTCCCTGTGCGACGGCACCCGTCGCATCGAAGGCGTCTGGAAGGGCCGCACCCGCACCTACGACATGCGCGGCAAGAAGTTCTGCGTGGTCATGGCCGGCAACCCGTACACCGAGTCCGGCGAGGTCTTCAAGATCCCGGACATGCTTGCCAACCGCGCCGACATCTATAACCTCGGCGACGTGCTCGGCGGCATGGAAGCCTCGTTTGTGCTCAGCTACATCGAGAACAGCCTGACCTCGAACCCGGTGCTGGCGCCGCTGGCGACGCGCGAGATGGCCGACCTGTATCGCTTCGTCGACAAGGCCCAGGGCAAGCCGTTCTCGGCCAACGAACTCAGCCATGCCTACAGCGGCGCCGAGATCAACGAGATCGTCGCCACCCTGGAGCGGTTGGTGAAGGTGCGCGACGTGGTCTACCGGGTCAATCAGCAATACATCGCCAGCGCCGCCCAGGCCGAGAGCTACCGCACCGAGCCGCCGTTCAAGCTGCAGGGCAGCTATCGCAACATGAACAAGCTCGCCGAGAAGATCTCGCCGGTGATGAACGAGGCCGAGTTGCAGCAGTTGATCGGCGACCACTACCTCGGCGAGGCGCAGTTGCTGACCAGCGGCGCCGAGGAGAACCTGCTCAAGCTCGGCGAGATGCGCGGCACCCTCGACGAGACGCAGGCCGCGCGCTGGGCCCAGATCAAACGCGACTTCCAGCGCAACAAGGCGATGGGCGCGGGCGACGCCGATGTCGGCACCCGAGTCGTGGCGCAGCTCAACGACCTGGTCGAGAGCGTGCGCTCGCTCGATCAGTCGGCCACTCAGGCCGCCAGCCGTGCCGAGCCGGCGCCATCGGCGCCGTGGCAGGAAATCCTCGCGGCGCTGGAACGCGTGGCGCAAGCGCAGGCGCAACCGCCGGCGACCCCGGCCGCCCCGGCGCCGGATCTGGGCAAGGTGCTGAGCGGTCTCGGCTCGTCGCTGCAAACCTCGCTGGTGCCGTCGCTGCAGTCGGCCTTCGATCCGCTGGTCAACCACCTGCAGGACAGCAGCGAACGCCAGACCCGCCTCAACGAGGCGCTGGTCGAAATCTTCAAGCGGCTGGGCCAGCGCGACGTCGACGACGCGCCGACACGCGCCGAGATGACCGAGCAGCAGCGCGAGCTGCAGCGTGCGCTCAACGAATTTGCCGACCGACTCAACGGTCGGATCCAACGCTAAGGAATGGGCAGGGACATGGATTTCGGCCGACTCGATCAGACCTTGCGCGACAGCATCGCCGACCGCACCCTCGACAACGAGGAGAAGTTCGAGCTGCGCGAACTCGGCGCCGGACTCGGCAGCGAACGCGTGCGCTATCTGCGCAACCGCGCCTTCGACATGACCCGCGAGCTGATGCTCGGCGAGCCGGTGCATGCCCTCGACGGCCTGCGCTGGCTGGAGCAGGTGATCAAGACCCTCGACGTGGTCGCTGCGCCCACGGTGGTGTCGAGCGCCTATTTCGCCCCCGGCGACGCCTGCCTGCGCAAACTGCGCGAGTTGTGCCGCGGCGCCAAGCGCAGCGTCGACATCTGTGTGTACACGATCTCCGACGACCGCCTCAGCGAAGAAATCCTCGCCTGCCACCGCCGCGGCATCGCCGTGCGCCTGATCAGCGACAACGACAAGAAGTTCGACGAAGGCAGCGACGTGCTGCGCCTGCGCGAGGCCGGCGTGCCGGTGCGGATCGACGACAGCCCCTTCCACATGCACCACAAGTTCTCGCTGTTCGACGGCCGGGTGCTGGCCAACGGCAGCTTCAACTGGACCCGCAGCGCGACCACCAGCAACGAAGAGAACCTGGTGGTAACCGACGACGCCAATCTGGTGCGTTGCTTCGCCGGGCAGTTCGAGGAGTTGTGGGAGAAGTTCGTGCCGGCAGCGGATGCGGCGCGCTACTGAGCGCGGATCGAGGCCAGCGCCGGACTGGCGGCGTTTCTAAGCCGCTCTCGCTCGGCATTGCGGCGTCAATGCGGGCCTTTCAACCCTGCGCGGTGCCGCGGCGCCCCAAGGCCACCGCGCCGCGGTCGGCCAGCTCGTCCCTGATCGCCTGGGTGTCCTGGTCGAGCATCGGCGCGGCGAACGGGGTCGGGCCGGGGGTGCGGCCGAACTTGATCGATTGGGCGACGCCGCGGTAGCGCCCGACCTGCGGATGCTGGATCGGGCCGACGATACCTTCGGCGAGCACTTGCGGGTGGTCGAACATGTCCTCGATCCGGCGCGCCGCAGCGCAGGGCACTTCGTCGCCGAACAGCGTTTCCCACTCCATCGCGCTGCGCCGCGCCAAGGCTTCGTGCAGGCGCGGCACGATCTCGGCCACCGCCTGCGCGCGCTTGCGCACGCTGTCGTAGCGCGGGTCGTCGGCGAGTTCGTGCAGGCCGGTCTTCTCGCACAGCGATTTCCAGAAGCGCGCGGTGTTGGCGGAAATGTAGATGTGACCGTCGCGGGTCGGGTGGATACCGGTGACGCCGCCGGAACGCATATCGCGGCCGATGTCGAGGCCTTCGCCGTCGGCCCAGATCATCCGCGCCGATTGCATGGTCAGCGCGCTGCGCAGCAACGAGACGCCGACGAACTGGCCCAGGCCGCTGCGCTCGCGCTCGTACAAGGCCGAAGACACGCCGGCGGCGAGCAGGGCGGCGGCGTAGTAGTCGACCACCGAGCCGTAGATGATCTCCGGCGGCCCGCCGCGTCGCCCTTGCAGAGCGCACATGCCGGTCATGGTCTGCAGCACCTGGTCGTAACCGGCCTTGTCCTTCATCGGCCCGCTCTCGCCGTAGCCGCTGACCGCGCAATAGATCAGGCGCGGGTTGATCAGTTGCAGGCGCTCGAAATCGATGCCCAGGCGCTTGGGCACGCTCGGGCGGAAGTTGTGCACCAGCACGTCGGCATCGCGCACCAAGCGCAACAGCACGGCGTGGTCGGCCGGGCGCTTCAGGTCCAGGACGATGCCGCGCTTGCTGCGGTTGACGCCGAGGAAGGCGCGGCTTTCGCTGGCCAGGGTGGAGGGGTATTGGCGCAGGTTGTCGCCGTCGGGCGGCTCGATCTTGATCACGTCGGCGCCCTGGTCGGCGAGCAGGGTGCAGCCGTAGGGGCCGGCGATGTAGGCGCTGAGGTCGAGTACGCGGATGCCGCCGAGCGGGCCGGCCGGGGCCGTGCGCTCGGACGTCGGGTCGGGGGGGATGGAGTCCATGCGGTGCGCGTCCGAAAGCCTAGAGCCTGATGCCGGGTTCACTCTGCGCCTGTCGCCGCGGTCGAAACAGCCACGCGGCATATGTTCTCGCAGCACAAATTCTTGCTTGGCCGGTGTGGACTGTGCGTGCAGTCACGGGACGGGCGGCGATGAGCGCAGGGGCATGGGCGCGAGCGACATCCAGGTCAGGCGCCAGGCGCCGTCGACGCGGCCGCCGGCGCAGTAATACGGACGGAACACCAGCGGCGCGCGGTAGCCCGGATGCAGTTCGATGCGCGGCACCGCTTCGATCGCGTCCGGACCGGTCCATCGCAGCCAATCGCTTTGCGCCGCCGACGGCAGGCGCAGCGTTTCCTCAGTCTTGAAGCCGTCGATCAGGCCGGTCGCATAGACCAGCGGCCCGCAGGCGACGGCGAGGTATTCGTAACGCAGCACTTCCTGCGCCACCGCGCTGCCGTCGGGCGCGCGCGACTCCTGCACGTTGCGATGGATCGCGGTGTGGGTGCGCGGGGCCATCGGGAACTGCGCGAGCACTTCGTCGCCCGCGCTCCACTCGCGGTCGATGACGAGGTAGTCGCCGGCGAGGATCGTCGCGTCGGCGGCGACGCCGTCGACCGACACCTGCGCCGCCGCGGCCCAGGAAGGAATGCGCAACTTGATGCGGAAACGCGAGCTGCGTTCGGGGTCGACGCGCAGGCGGATCGCGCCGTCGAAGGGATAGGCGGTGTCCTGTTCGATGTCGACCCGGCCGGCGCCCTGCAGCCCGATCCGCGCCGAGCCCGGTCCGTACAGATTCACCGCGATGGCGTCCTCGCCGACCTGCGCATAAGCGACGCCGGGAATCTCCTCGACCGCCATCGCGCCGCTGGATTTGCAGCAGCGCCAGTACGTGGTGTGCACGCGGCGCCCGTTCGGGAACACGTAGTAGCACCAGTTCTCGCCGTCGGGCGCCTGTGCGCCGAGCAGGTCGTTATAGGCCGAGCGTTCGATCTCCTCGGCGTAGCGCGCCTCGCCGGTGATCGCGAGCAATTCGCGGTTCAACTGCATCCAGGCCAGGGTCGAGCAGGTTTCGACGTAACCGTGCGGATCGAACACGCCGGCCGGATTGAACACCTCGCGCGAACGCTGGGCGACGCCGCCCCAGGGGCCGCCGCCGAGGCTGAGGTGATGCTCGAGGATGCTGCGCCACAGGTTCTCGACGGCGCGGCGGTAGCGCGGCTCGCCGGTGGCGCGATGCAGCTTGGCCAGGCCGACCAGGTTCCAGGCCAGCTGATAGGCCTTGCCGGTGGCGATCTGCGCCGCGTCGGTGCCGTCCAGCGCCTGCGACAACAGGCGCAGGTCCGGATTGCGTTCGGCCTGCTCGAGCACGGTCAGTGCGAGTTCGAGATAGGCCTGCTCGCCGGTGGCGAAGTACAGCTCGACTGCCGGGTCCATCAACACCGTCGCCGACAGGCCGTGGTGGTTGCCGAGTTCGTTGATGTCGATGGCGCCATCGGCCAGGGTGCGCCGGCACAGATCGCCGATGCGCCGGGCCGCGTCGAGATAGCGCGGCTCAGGGAAGTGGCGATGCACCTCGAGCAGGCCGAGGATCAGATAGGCGTGGGTCCAGATGTCCCAGGTGCGCACGCTCGGCGCACCGTCCCAGGTGCCCGGCTTGGGCGGCTGTTTGCGCATGAAGCGGCGTTCCGGCGCGTAGGTGCCGAGATAGCCGTCGTCTTCCTGGGTCGAGACCAGGAAGTCGGCGACCCCGAGCAGGCGCGCGCGCAGCCCGGCATCGCCGCTGCGCGCGGCGGCCTTGGCGGCGGCGATCAGCCACTTGCCGGCATGCTCGCCGTACCAATCGCCTTCGAGGTTTTGTTGTCTGTGTTGCGGAGCGAAGATCGCGATCGCCGGACTGTGCTCGTCGACGATGAAATGCGAGAGGCGGCCGCGGCGGTTGGCATCGAGGGCCTCGCCGAGCAGGCCGCCGAGGCGGACCTCGACGGCCTGGAGCGCGGGCGCGCCGCGATGCGTGTCGGCGCTCATGCGGCATCGACCGCGCAGCGGAAGCCGATGCAGCCCGAGCGGTCCTTGCTCGGCGCCATCAGCAGGTACTTGCCGTGCTGGTCGAGCCGGTAGGCCTGCGGGAAGTACCAGTGCGAGGTCTGCGGCCGGTAAGCGCTGCCGCCGCGCAGGATCGCCGCGCGGGTGTGCTCGTCTAGATACTCGTCGCTCCACTGCCAGACGTTGCCGACCAGATCGAGCACGCCGAATGGGCTGGCGCCGGCCGGATGCGCGTCGACGTCGTCGGGCGCGCGCAGGCGGCGGCCGCGGTTGGGCGCCGGCGCGGCGTCGTCGCGCCAGTCCTCGCCCCAGGGATAGCGGCGGCCGTCGTGGCCTTGCGCGGCGTATTGCCACTCCCACTCGCGCGGCAGGCGCTTGCCGGCCCACTGCGCATAGGCCCGTGCATCCTCCAGCGCCACCCAGGTCACCGGCTTGCGTTCCCAGCCCGGGCGCGGCGCCCCGTCGACCCAGTCGCGCAGATAGTTGTGCGTATCGCGCGGGACATAGCCGCTGTCGATGACGAAGCGCTGGTACTCGGCGTTGGTCACCGGAGTGCGATCGATGAAGAAGCGCGGCAGGCGCATGCGCTTGCGATGGTTGCGGCGCGCACTGTCTTCCCACGGATACTGGACGTCGACGCCTTCCCAGGTCTGGCCTTCGATTTCGATGCCGCCGACGACGAAATCGAACTCGCCGGCCGGGATCTCGATCATGCCCGGCGGCGTTGTCGCGGCGGCCGCGACCGGCTCGATCGGCACCAGCCGTTGCGGCAAGGCGCGCCACTGGTTGGAGTAGCGATGCAGCGGCGTCGCCGCCAATTCGTTCATGCGGGCAAGGAAGGCGTCGAGGCCGTCGATCTCGGCGCCCGGCGCCAGCGCGAGCACGGCGCCGAAACCGCGGCCTTCGAGCACGAAGTCGAACACCGCGCGGCCGCCATCGAGCCGCGGCTGCAGGGCCACGCCGTTCCAGGCGTCGAAATAGCGCGCGCCGTCGACGTGGTCGACCGCGATCTGTTCGCCGGCGACTTCGTACTCGTTACGGTTGACGAGGGTCCACACGCTGCTGCCCGTGTGCGGGAAGCGGCTGGCGAACACGCCGGCCTGCAGGGTGTGCGCGTACGGACGCCAGTCGGCGCTGACGAAGTGGGCGGGAAATGTTCGTTCGATCGTGGCGATGCGGCGCAGGCTCTCGGCATCGCGTTCGCCGAGTTGGTTCCACAAGCCCCAGACGTTCTCCCAGGCGTTGTAGCCGATGCCGTTGAAGAAGATGTACTGCAGGTCGTGGTTGCGGTCGCGGCCCCAACGGTTTTCGTAGTTGATCATGTGGCGCGGTTCCAGCCACTTGAACTTGGCCACCGGCGGGATCGCTTCGTTGGGCGCCTTCTTGCCCCAGCTCTGCACGTTCCAGATCAGCGCCTCCTCGGCGCTGATGGTCGATTCGGGTTGCAGCACCACCGGGTGGCCGAGCGCGTCGCAGGCGTCGAAGAACGCGCGCGGCACGCCGTTGTAGGTATCGCCGTTGACGCCGTCGGCGCCGACCGCTTGCACCAGCTGGGCCACCGACTCCCAGTCCTTGCGGCCGCTGTCGCGGGTGCCCTGGTCCCAGGGCATGGTCGGCAGGAACACGCGCACGCCGCGGCGATGGAAATCGGCGATCGCGCCGCGCAGACCGTCGAGCCCGCCGGGCAGGTCGGCGGCGAGGTCGAACTGGTTGCGGTCGTCGACGCCGATGTTCGGATACACGTGCCAGATCAGCACGCTGTCGATGCCGCCGTAGCGGCGTTCGAGATCGTCGAGATAGCGATCGACGGTGTAGCGGCCGGCGACCGGGTCGTAGAAATAGCGGTCCTCGGCCATCATCTGGGCATGGACGAAATTGCGCTGCGCCCATTGCAGTTCCGGGCGGCGATAGTGCGCGTCGTCGTAGCCGATGCGGATCAGGTGTTCGCGGCGCCAGTCGCTGAGCTCGGCGATCCAGTCGTCGAGGGTGGCGTCGACGTCGACCTTCCAATGGCCGATCTCGGCGAACGGCCAGCCCGGCGCCTTGCCCGGCAGCGGCAGGTAGCGCTGGGTGGTGACGTGCGAGAACTTGTACTCGGTGCGCACGAGCGGGCGTTCGTCTTCGCTGGTGGCGTCGGCGGCGTGGTAATCGGGAGGGCGGGGCGCTTGGGTCATGGGGGCGTCGCTAAACCTGGAGCGGGAAAGACGTGACGGCGGCCGGCATCGAATCAGCTCCGGCGAGCCAGCGCTCGACCTCGTCGTGGCTCGGCACGCTGGCCTGCGCTCCGGCGCGGGTGCAGGCCAGCGCCGAGGCGGCGCAGGCGCGGCGCAGCGCGGCGGCGAAGCTCAGGCCATGCGCGAGCGCCGCGACCAGTGTGCCGCAGAACGTGTCGCCGGCGGCGGTGGTGTCGAGCGCGCTGACGGCGAAGGCGGCCTGATGCAGGTGCTCGCCGTCGAGGCGCGCGCGACAGCCGCGTGCGCCCAGGGTCACCACCACGCCGCGCGTCGGAATGCGCGCCAGCCCAGCGTCGAGGTCGCCGGCGATGCCGCTGAGGACGGCGAGTTCGCCTTCGTTGACGATCAACAGATCGATCGCATCCAGCAACGAGCTCGGCAGCGGCCGTGCCGGCGCTGCGTTCAATACCACGCGGACACCGGCGGCGCGCGCGCGCTGCGCCCAGGCTTCGATCGCGGCCAGGGGCGATTCGAGCTGCAGCAAGAGATGGCCGACGCCGGTGAGGTCGGGCAGATCCTCGCCGCGCAGGGCCTCGTTGGCGCCGGGCGCGACGGTGATCGCGTTCTCGGCGTCGTCGGACACGCACACGAAGGCGGTGCCGGTGGCCCGGTCGGCGACGCGCACGATGTGCGGCTCGACCCCGGCCTCGCGCAGCGAACGCTCGATCGGCGCGGCGTGGGCGTCGTTGCCGAGGGCGAGCAGCATGCGTGTCGGCGCGCCGCCGGCGCGCGCGCAGGCGACGGCTTGGTTGGCGCCCTTGCCGCCCGGGAACAAAGCGAGCTCGCGGCCGAGCACGGTCTCGCCGGGCGCCGGCACGTGGCTGGCGCGGACCACGAAGTCGAGGTTGGCCGAGCCGGCGACGAGGACGCAGGAGGACAGCGCAGCGCTCATTTCGTCGTCTCCGGTTCGGCGCGGGCTGGGATCTGCAAGGCGCGATAGACCTGCCGATAGAAGTCGCTGCCGATGCGCGGCAGATCCCGCCGCGCCTCGCCGTGCGGCAGATGCTGCAACAAGGCGATGGCGATCAATCGGTGCTGCGGGTCGATCGCGTAGGTCGTCGAGGCCGCGCCCGACCAACCGAACTGCCCGCGCGACCCGGGGCGGTCGCGCTTGGCCGGGTCGATCACGACATAACCGCCGAAACCAAAGCCCTCGCCGGCGCTGTATTGGTTCACCGGCGGATCGAGCATGCCCAGTTGGTTGCGCAGCATCGCAGCGACGGTGTCGGCGCGCAGCAAGCGCGGTCGCGGCCGGGCGTTCGGGCCCGTGCCCGACGCCGCAGGGCCGGGTGGGTCGGTATCGCGCGAAGCTGACGCCGCAGGCGCGTCGGCATCGGCATCGGGCAGTGCAGCCGACGGCGCGGCGATCAAGCCGCCGTCGAGCAGCATCTGGGCGAAACGAGCGTAGTCGCGCGCAGTCGAATACAGCCCGCCGGCGCCGCTCGGGTAGAGGTTCAAGCGCACGCCGGGTTCGCGCGCGCTCGGGCCGTCGGCGATCCGCAGCCGGCCGTCGTCGCCCATGCGGGTCAGGTCGACCACGCGTTCGCGCTGCGTAGGCGACACCTCGAATCCGCTGTCGCGCATGTCCAGCGGCACGAAGATGCGCTCGTGCAGGAAGGCATCGAAGGGCTGCTCGGCGACTACTTCGATCACCCGTGCCAGCACTTCCAGCGCGGCGCCGTCGTAGCCGAAGCGGGTGCCCGGATCGGCGGCGAGCGGCGCGCGGCTCAGGCGTTCGACGAAGCCTTGCAGGTCGGCGGCCGCATGCGGGTCGTGGCGCCGCACGATCGCCATCGCCAGCTCGTCGCCTTCAAGCCCGGCCGGAAAGCCGGCGGTGTGGGTGAGCAATTCGCGGATGCTGATCTCGCCTGCGGCATCGCGCAGGCGCGGCGCATCGACGCTGCCGCCGACGACGACCTGCGGCCGCGCCAGTTCGGGCAGATACGCCGACACCGGGTCATCGAGCCCGATCCGCCCTTGCTCGACCAGCAGCATCAGCGCGGCCGAGGTGATGGTCTTGGTCATCGAATACAGGCGGAAGATCGCATCGCGCCGCATCGGTGCGCGGCGAGCCAGGTCGCGGTGGCCATAGGCCTGCCAGTCGACGATGCGTCCGTCGCGCGCGATCAGGGTGACCGCGCCGAGATAGCCGTCCTCGCCGGTGACCGCGCGCATGAACCGGTGCAGCTCGGAGACGTTTGCTCCCCGGGGCGATGGGGCGGCATGGCCGTCGGCCGCCGCCGACGACCCGATGCAGGCGCCGGCCAGCGCCAATGCTGCGACCCCCGCGAAGCGCCGGCGCCACCCTTCGGCGCCGGCAAAAGGCCACCGTCGCCCGCCAACGCCGGCAAAAAGCCACCGCCGCGGACACGACGGCGGGGGCGTCGGTCCGGGGGCGGTTCGAGGGAAACGCGGCGAGGGCGGCAGACGGTTCAGAACTTGAAGGTATGCGTGAGCGAGAAGGTGCGGCCGCGACCGGCCCAGTAGTTCTGGAAGCCGCCGGGCGGCTGCGACCAGCTCAGGATGTACTGCTTGTCGAACAGGTTCTCGATGCCGAGCGAGAACTTGCCGTAGCGTTCGGTATCGAAGTTCATGCCCAGGTCGAACAAGGTGTAGCCGCGGGTGCTTTCCTTGAAGTTGAAGCGCGCGCCGTCGAAGCCGCGCACGTCGCTGGCGGACAGGGTGCGCGAGAACAAGGTGGTGGCGCCCAGGCTGACGTCGCCGCGCGGGTGGAACTTCCAGGTGAGGGTCCAGGCGAACTTGTCGGGGTTGATGTCGAGCACGCCCATCGGCTTGTTCGTGCCGCCCGCACCGAAGCGGCCGGCGGCGTCGGCGGCCCAGAACGAGGTCTTGCCGCGGGTGTGCGAATACACCGCGCTGAAGCGCCAGGCCTCGTTGAAGCGCCAGTCGCCGGACAATTCGTAGCCCTTGATCCGCACCGGCGCGCGCAGCAACACGAAATCGTTGGTGGCCGGATCGATCGCCAGCGACTGGCCGTAGTCGGATTTGGAGTCGTAGTGCGAAGCGCTCAACGCGCCGCGTTCGCCGCGCCAGTTGAAGCCGAATTCGGTGTTCTCGACCACGATGGCGTTGAGGTCGAGCAAGTCGGCGACGCCGATGCGCGGATCGTTCGGGCAGCCGTCGGGCTGGGTGTCGCCCGGGTCGTTGGAGCACTGGATGTTGCGCAGCGGAATACCGACGTTGGCCAGGGTGAAGCCTTCGCCGTAGGAGCCGAACACCGACCAGCCGTCGGTGATGCGCCAGACCGCGCCGAAGTTGGTCAGGTTCTCCTGGTAGTCCAGGGTGCCGCCGTCGACGTGGCGGCGGTCGCGGTACCAGGTGGTGGTGTAGCCGTCGACGTGCAGCTCGCCGTCTTCGCGGCGGATGCCGCCGCTGAGCGTGACTGGGCCGATGTCCCAGGACAGCTGTGCCCACGGTGCGCGGCTCTTGTACTCCATCGGCGGCACCCACAGCCGGTCGGTCAGCGCCAGGCGCTGTTCGGCGGTGTCTTCGACCAGGTCGAAGCCGAGCCGCAGTTCCAGGCCGCTGACCGAGAACAGCGAGGGCCGCGCCCAGGACGTGCGCAGGCCCTTCTTGTTGGTGACGATTTCGGATTGGTCGTAGATCGAGCCCGACGGCCCGATCAGCGGATCCTGCTTGTCGATGGTGTTCTCGGGCAGGTAGCGCATCTCCTGGTCGGCCTGGTAGCCGTTGAGGGTCAGGGTGCCGCCGAAGAAGTCGGAATGGATATAGGTGAGCTGGTACTGCTTGAAATCGTTGATCGCGGCCTTGGAGCCGAAGATGCTGCCGCGCTCGGAGGTGTTGGTGCGGGTGGCTCCGCACAGTGCGGCCTCGTCCGGGCGGCAGCCCAGCACCTGCACGTAGTTGGCCTTGCCTTCGATGTTGAAGTGGCTGACCGAACCTTCGATGCGCTGCACGCCGTCCTCGCCGAAGGCGTAGCCGGCCTTGAGGAACAGGTTGCGCGACTCGGTGTCGGCCAGCGAGCCGCTGGTGTTCATGCCGATGCGGCGGCCGCTGCCGTCGTAGGTGATGCCGCGGTCGAGGAAGGAAGCGCTGGCGAGCAGGTCGAAGTTGCCGGCCTTGCGGGCGAAGTTGAAACCGAGCTTCCAGCCCTCGCTGTCGTCCTCGAACTGGGTGGTGTAGCGCGAGACGACGGTGAACTCGTTGCCTTCCTTGGTCGGGGCGGCCGAGAGGTAGTTGATGATGCCGCCGGCGGCGCCGATGCCTTCCGACGCGGAAGGGCCGTTGATCACTTCGATGCGGCCGACGATGCCCATGTCGGTGAAGGTGCCGTTGCGCGTGCCTTCGCGCAGCGGCGAACCCTGCGGCACGCCGTCGAACAAACGCAGGGCGACGCGGCCGCGCAGGTTTTCGCCGGTGTTGCTCATCGCCTGCGAGGATTCGGCGTAGCCCGGCACCGAGCGCGCCAACACCGCGGTCGCGTCCTCGGTCAGCACCAGGTTGCGCTGCACTTCTTCCTTCGAGACCAGGGTGATCGCACCGGGAATGCGGTCGACCGCCTTCGGGCTGCGCGTGCCGGTCACCACCACGTTGTCGAGATCGACCGCGGCCCGGTCGGCCGCAGCGTCGTTGCCGTCGGCGCTCGCCGCGGCCTCCTGCGCGCTGGCGGAACCGGCGATGGCGGAAAGCAGCAGGATGCTGCTGATCGCGGCGGTGAGTGGCTTGAGCATGTCGTATCCCGTCCAGGCTGCGGTTGGCGGCGCGCGCCGCAACGGCGTACGCATGAACCCCGGCGTCGAGCGACGGCGGCGTGGCCGCGTCCTTGTGGCGACGTCCCCGACATCGCATGTCCCCGGAGTGAGTGCGAGCCTATGCGTTCGACTGCGCGCATAGAACCGTCGCGGACTATGTTCAGAGACTAGGATTTGTTGCTTGAGAATCAGGGTTTTCTTGCGGCGGTGCAGCATGCGAACGAACACAGGCGTGGTCCGCGTTCGCGCGCATCGCCTCCGCGTTCGCCCTTCGCGCCCGCCGTTCGCGCCGCGTGCCCGCTCAGGTTTTGGCCTGCATCGCCTTGCGGCTTTCCTGCAGCAGCACGGTCACCAGGCGCACGCGCACGCTCGAACGCGACCAGACGATGCCGATGCAGCGCTTGGCGGACGCATCGGGCAGCGCGATGCGCGCGATGTTCAGGCCTTCCGGCCAGGGCCTGGCCCAGTCCGGCACCAGCGACACGCCGAGGCCTCGGTCGACCATCACCGCGATGGCGTTGAGGGCATTGAGCTCGAAGCGTTCGCGCGGAACGATGTTGGCCGCGCGCAGGTATTCGTCGGCCTGGCGGCCGCCCCATTGGTGGCGGTCGTAGCGGATCAGCGGTTCGTTGGCGAGCAGGTCGTGCGGATCGCGCTCGGCCATCGATGCCGGCGCCAGCACGATCAACGGTTCTTCGCGCAGCAGCTGCCATTCGCAGGTCTTAGGCAGCGGGAACGGCGCCTGCAGCACGATCGCCGCATCCAGGTCGCCCTGTTCCACCGCGTGGTACAGGTCGGCCGAGTAGCCGGGCTTGATGAAGACGTTGATCTGCGGAAAGGTCTCGACCATGCGTGCGAGCACGTCGGGCAGCATGCCGGCCAGGGCGGTCGGGCAGGCGCCCAGGCGCAGCTCGCCGGAGATCTCGCTTTCGTTGGCCACGCTGCGCAGGTCGGCGACGCTGCGCAACAGCTCGCGGCTGCGCGGCAGGATCCGCGCGCCTTCCTCGGTGACGCTGACGGTGCGGCCGACCCGGGCGATCAGCGGCGCGCCGATCTCGCGCTCCAGGGTGCGGATCTGCTGCGCCACCGCGGCCGGGGTGATGCCGAGCACGCGCGCCGCCGCGGCCATCGAACCCTGGTCGACGATGGTCACGAAGGTGTTGAGAAATTGGGTTTCCATGACCTCTCGCTGGCGTCGTGACGGTTGCGCGAATCGCGGCTAGCCGAGGCTACACGAGGGTCGCCAGACCCGCGTATGCCATCAGGGGGAGGCCGGTGCGGCGGCGACCGCCGCGTCCTTGTCGCGGTAGATCGTCAATCCGTCGAGCGAGCGCGCCGGCGCCGGGAACAACAGGCTGGCGAGGTAGCCGAACACGATGCACAGCAGGATCGAGATCGCCAGATAGAAGTACGGATGCACCAGGCGGAACGACCAGATCACCAGGGTCAGCACGATGCTGATGCCGATGCCGATGGCCACCCCGGGCGAATTGGCGCGGCGGGTGAACATGCCCAGGGTGTAGGCGCCGGCGAAACCGCCGCCGAGCAGGCCGGCCAGTTCGATCGATACGTCGAACAGCGAATGGATGTCGAAGCGCGACAGCAACAGCGCCGCGCCGATGCCGACCAGGCCGACCGCGACCGTGGTGAGTTCGGCGACGAACACGCTTTTCTTGGCGGTGCCGCGCTTGGCCAGTTTCTCGTAGAAATCCACCGAGATCAGCGTGGCCACGCTGTTCATGATCCCCGACAAGGTCGCCATCGCCGCGGCGAAGATGCCGGCGATGATCAGCCCGGTGACCCCGACCGGCAGTTCGGCGGCGATGAACAAGGGGAAGGTGGCGTCGATCGGCAGCAGCGGGTTCATCCGCTCCGGGTGCGATTTGTAATAGACGAACAGCGCGGTGCCGATCATGTAGAACACGAAGCCGCCGGGGATCATGATCGCGGCGAAGGCCCAGATCGAACGCCCGGCCTCGCGGTCGGACTTGGTCGACAGGGTGCGCTGCATCAGCACCTGGTCCTTCGGGAAGGTCAGCACCACGTCGAACAGCACCAGGAACACGAAGCCCCAGACCGTGGCCTTGGTCATGTCGAAGCTGAAGTCGAACAGGTGCATCTTGTCTTCGGCGCGGGCGATGGCGAGGAATTCGCCGAAACCGCCGTGCAACTGCCAGACGATGAAGCCGATGGCGAACACCGCGCCGCCCATCTTGACGATGACCTGGACGAAATCGGTCCAGATCACCGCTTTCATGCCGCCCATCGCGGTGTAGACGATGGTGAAGCCGCCCATCAGCAGCACGCTCCAGAACACGCTGATGCCGGTGATGGTGGCGATCGCCAACGCCGGCAGGAACAGGATCACGCTCATGCGGCTGCCGATCTGGGTCAGGATGCACAGCGCGCTGGCGAGCATGCGGATCGCCGGATGGAAACGCGTCTCCAGGTAGGAGAACACCGACATCAGGTCGAGCCGGCGCAGCAGCGGTACGATCCAGATCGCCACGAAGATCAGCCCGAGCACCGCGATGAGGTTGTTGGTGAGGTACTGCCAGTTGCTCTCGAAGGCCTTGGCGGGAATGGCGATGAAGCTGATCGAGCTGGTGTTGGCGGCGTACAGGCTGACGCCGGCGGCCCAGAACGGAATGCTGCGGCCGCCGACGAAGAAATTGGCGGTCGAGTTGCGTTTCTCGCGCAGATAGAAATACAGGCCGATGCCGATCATGCCGGCCAGGTAGACCACGATCACCAACCAGTCCAGCCAGTGCAGCAGCAGCTTGTTGGCCTGCACTTGCGCGGTCGCGAACGCGGTGCGGCGGCCGTCGGCCGAGGGCTGCGTCCACAACAGGCCGTCGGGCCAGGCGGCGGTGAGCTGCGCGCCGGCCAGTTGCGCGCCCGGCAGCGGTGCCCAGGCGCTGGTGATGGTCTGATAGGTCATCGGCGTCGCCGCCGTGGCCCCCGGCGCGATCACCGGATACAGCACGTGGGCCTGGCCGAGGGCGCGGCCGGCACCGGGCAGCACCTGCCCCGGTACCGTGCCGGCCTGGCGCCAACCGTGTTCGGCCGACCAGCGCAACAGGCGGTCGGCGCCGCCGTGCGGGTCGGCGACGGCGACGAACAGGGAATGCGTCTGCACCACCAACGAGCGCGGCGCGCCGGCGCCCGGCCAGATCGCGACCGCACTCCAGGCGAGGCTCGCATCGGCGAGGCCGCGTTGGAACAAATGCAGCGCGCCGCCGGCATCGCGTCCGGCCACGAACAAGGTGTCGGCCGACAAGGCGCCACGCACCTGCGACAAGGCGGCCGGCAACGGCGGCAACGGGGCGAGGCGCAGGCCGCGCTCGTCGAGCGACAAGTGCGCGACTGCGGTGGCGTCGGCGCTGGCGTCGGAGACGATATAGGCGCGGGTGCCGTCGCCGATCAGCGCGGCGACCTTGGCCGTACTAGTAGCGGTATCGCGGGCGCGCAAGGCGGTCCAGGCGGCATCGTCGGGCGCCAGGCTCCAGGCGCCGTCGCGGGCAATGGCGACGGTGCGGCCGTCGACGGTGGCCACGCCGAGCAGCGGCGAGAGCGTGTCGAGCGCGGGCAGGCTGGCACTGCGCAAGGGCGTCAGCGGTTCGGCCTGCACGGGCGCGGCCACGATCGTCAGCGCGGCGCAGACGACGAGCAGGCGCCGCGCGATGCGCTGCGCGAGCGTGGCGAGCGCTCGGGGCGAGGGGGCGGCGGGGGCGGTCGGGTGATCGATACGCGGCGGGCTCATGTGCGCTCCGCGGCCGCGACCAGGGCCTGGGCGCGCTTGAGGAAGGGCAGGTCGATCATGCGGCCGTCGACGACGAAGACGCCACGGCCGTCGGCCGGCATCGCTTCGGCCGCGGCCAGCACGCGCCGCGCCGCGGCCAGCTCGCTGGCGCTGATCGCGAAAGCGGCGTGGGCCAGCGCGACCTGGCGCGGATGCACGCAGGTCTTGCCGAGATAACCGAGCCGGTGCGCGGCCTGCGCTTCGGCGCTGAAACCGGCGTCGTCGTGCAGGTCGGCGTAGGCGCCGTCGAGCGCGAACACCCCGGCCTGGGCTGCGGCCATGCGCACGGCGAACATCGCCGCATGCACGTTGGCGCGGTCGCGGCGGTCGATGCCTTCGGCCTCGAACAGATCACCCAGGCCGAGTTGCAGCCCGGCCACGCGCGGATGCGCGGCGGCGATCTCGGCGGCATGGGCGAGCGCGCGCGGGGTTTCGATGTTGACCAGGACCGGGATCGGCGGCGCGGCGGCGTTGTCGGCCTGGGCGCGTTCGATCGCCGCGACCGCCGCACGCAGGGCGCTCGCCGATTCGATCTTGGGCAGGTTGATCAGGGTCACGCCGGTGCGCGCGACCGCGGCGAGGTCGGCGGCGAAGTGCGGCGAGGCGGGGTCGTTGACCCGCACGATGACGACCTTGGGCGAGGCCGCCACCGCCGCCGAGCCAACGAAGGCCGCGACCGCGGCGCGCGCGGCGTCCTTGGCGTTTTCGGCGACCGCGTCCTCGAGATCGAACGACAGTGCATCGGCCGGACCGGCCAGCGCCTTGGCGAACAATTCCGGCCGCGACCCGGGCACGAACAGCTTGCTACGCATGGATCACCGCGGCGGGATGCGAATCGTCATGGGGCTGGAGTGTGCGACAAGCCGACCGCAGCAATCGCACAGGGCCGGCATGTTCAAACGATAGGTTTTGTTTCGATCCGCGCCGCCGGCGATCCGGCGCGCGGCCCCGGGATCGGCGGTTTCGGCCGGGCAACGTCGTCGAAGCGGCATCGATCCGGCGTCGAAGCGGCGGGAACGTTCCCCATCGGGCCGATGCAGCCGATAATGGCGCCTGTCCGCCCAGGTCCGCGCCCGTTCGCGTGCCGCCAACGAGCCGCCGATGACCTCCAGCCGCAGTTTTCCCGACTACCCCTTCCAGCCGCAGCGTTTCCAGGTCCGTCCCGGGATCGAGATGAGCTATCTCGACGAAGGCCCGCGCGATGGCGAGGTCGTGGTGATGCTGCACGGCAACCCGTCCTGGAGCTATTACTGGCGCAAGCTGGTGCTGGCGCTGCGCGACCCGAGTTCGGGCAAGGCTTATCGCTGCATCGTCCCCGACCATGTCGGCATGGGCCTGTCGGACAAGCCCTCCGACGATCCGGCAGTGCAGCCGCATTACGCGTACACCCTGCAATCGCGCGTCGACGACGTCGAGCGCCTGCTGCAGCACCTCGGCGTGACCGGGCCGATGACCCTGGCGGTGCACGACTGGGGCGGCGGCATCGGCTTCGGCTGGGGCCTCAAGCATTCCGAACAGATCAAGCGCCTGGTCATCACCAACACCGGCGCCTTCCCGCTGCCGGCGGCCAAGCCGTTGCCCAAGCGCCTGCGCCTGGGCCGCGATTCCGCGATCGGCACCGGCCTGATCCGCGGCTTCAACGCCTTCGCCGGCGGCGCCGCGCGCATGGGCGTGGTCAAGCCGATGCCGGCCGACGTGCGCCGCGCCTACCTGGCGCCGTACGACTCCTGGGCCAACCGCATCGCCACCTCGCGCTTCGTCCAGGACATTCCGCTCGGCGACGGCGATCTGGCCTGGCCGTTGGTGCAGGCGATGGGCCGCAAGCTGCCCGAATACGCCGACCGCCCGGCCTTCATCGGCTGGGGCCTGCGCGATTTCGTCTTCGATCATCACTTCCTCAAAGGCTTCACCGACGCGCTGCCGCAGGCGCAGGTGCACGCTTTCGACGACGCCGGCCATTACGTGCTGGAAGATCAGGCCGAGGTGCTGGTGCCGGAGATCCGCGCCTTCCTCGACCGACACCCCTTGAGTTGAGCCGATGACGAACCCGACGCCAGCACCCGTCATCGAAGCAGGCGCCATCGAAGCAGGCGCCGCTGCGGCGAGCCGTAGCGACACCTGCAACATCGCCGCTGCGTTGCCGGCCTGCGCGGCGCAGTCGCCCGAACGGGTGGCGATGCGTTGCCCGGGCACGCGCCGCGGCGACGGTCTGGCGAGTTACGACGTCGAGCTGACCTACGGCGAACTCGACCGGCGCAGCGACGCGATCGCCGCCGGCCTGGCCAAGCGCGGCATCGTGCGCGGCACCCGCACCGCGGTGATGGTGCGGCCGTCGCCGGAGTTCTTCCTGTTGATGTTCGCTCTGTTCAAGGCCGGCGCGGTGCCGGTGCTGATCGACCCGGGCATCGACAAACGCGCGCTGCGGCAATGCCTGGACGAAGCCGAGCCGGAGGCCTTCATCGGCATTCCGCTGGCCCACGTCGCCCGCGTCGTGCTCGGCTGGGCGAAGTCGGCGCGCATCCGCATCACCACCGGCCGGCGCGCCTTCCTTGCCGACGACACCCTGGCGCGGGTCGAGCGCGACGGCGAAGGCGCGCCCTCGCAGCTTGCCGACACCCGCCCCGACGAAGTCGCCGCGATCGTGTTCACCAGCGGCTCGACCGGCGTGCCCAAGGGCGTGGTGTTCCGCCACCGCCATTTCGTCGCCCAGATCGACATGATGGGCGAAGCCTTCGGCATCGCCCCCGGCGGCGTCGACCTGCCGACCTTCCCGCCGTTCGCCCTGTTCGATCCGGCGCTGGGCCTGACCTCGGTGATCCCCGACATGGACCCGACCCGGCCGGCGCAGGCCGATCCGGTCAAGCTGATCGATGCCATCCACCGTTTCGGCGTCGACCAATTGTTCGGTTCGCCGGCATTGATGGCGGTGTTGGCCAAGCACGGCCAGGCCTTGCCGGGCGTCAAGCGAGTGACCTCGGCCGGCGCGCCGGTGCCGCCGGAAACGGTGGCGGCGCTGCGCGAGCTGTTGCCGCGCGACGCCCAGTTCTGGACCCCGTACGGCGCCACCGAATGCCTGCCGGTGGCGGTGATCGAAGGCCGCGAACTGCAGTCCACGCGCGCGGCGACCGAGCAGGGCGCCGGCACCTGCGTGGGCCGTGCGGTCGAGCGCAACGAGGTGCGGATCATCCGCATCGACGATGCCGCGATCGAACACTGGTCCGACGACCTGGTGTTGCCGGACGGCGTGGTCGGCGAGATCACCGTGGCCGGCCCGACCGCGACCGACAGCTATTTCCGTCGCGATGCGGCGACGCATCTGGCCAAGATCCGCGAAGTGCGCGGCGGGCTCGACCGCATCGTCCACCGCATGGGCGACCTGGGCTATCTCGACGGCGAAGGCCGGCTGTGGTTCTGCGGGCGCAAGACCCATCGCGTCGAAACCGCGAGCGGCCCGCTGTACACCGAACAGGTCGAGCCGGTGTTCAACACCCACCCGAAGGTGCGCCGCACCGCCCTGGTCGGCACCGGCGCCTTCGGTGCGCAGACCCCGTTGCTGTGGGTGGAGCTGCATGAACCGCGCACCGCGCGCGCCGAGTGCGAGCGCATCGCCGAAGAACTGCGCGCGATCGGCGCGGAGCACGCGCATACCGCGGGTATCGAGCGGATCCGTTTCCATCCGGGCTTCCCGGTCGATATCCGCCATAACGCCAAGATCGGGCGCGAGAAGCTGGCGGCGCAGGCGCAGAAGGGCTGAAGCGGGCTGCGTCGGATCGACGCAGGTCGAGGCGCGCACCGGCGGGACTCGGCTCTTGGTGCTTCGGGGCGAAAAGCAAATTCCCCCTGGCCCCCCTTTTGCAAAGGGGGGAACTCGATAAGGGGAGCTCGATAGGACGGGGCGACGAGGCTCCAAGAGCCCGATAGACGGCGCAGCGACGGCTATCGCTGTTGCCCCCTTTGACAAAGGGGGCGAACGGCCGCGCAGCGGACGTGGGGGATTTGCTTTTTCTTCGCCAACGCACGGCGAAGGCCGTCGCGCGCAGCCTATGATGCGCAAGGTTTCCGCAGCCGCGCGCTGCACTCACGACTTTCACGGATGCAGCAACGATGAAGATATTGGTCACCGGCGGCGGCGGTTTTCTCGGTCAGGCCCTGTGCCGCGGCCTGGTCGCGCGCGGGCATGAGGTGGTCAGTTTCAATCGCGGCCTGTACCCGGCGCTGGAACCGCTCGGCGTGATCCAACTGCGCGGCGATCTCGCCGATCGCCAGGCCGTGATCGATGCCGCGCAAGGCTGCGAGGCGGTCTTCCACAACGCCGCCAAGGCCGGCGCCTGGGGCAGTTACGAGAGCTATCACCAGGCCAACGTGGTCGGCACCGAGAACGTGCTCGCGGCCTGTCACGCCCACGGCATCGGCAAACTCGTCTACACCTCGACCCCGAGCGTGACCCACCGCGCCACCCATCCGGTCGAAGGCGGCACCGCCGACAGCGTGCCTTACGGCGAAGGCTTCAAGGCCGCCTATGCGACCACCAAGACCATCGCCGAAAAGGCCGTGCTCGCCGCCAACGGGCCGGACCTGGCCACGGTCGCCCTGCGCCCGCGCCTGATCTGGGGCGTCGGCGACAATCAGTTGCTGCCGCGCCTGGTCGAACGCGCCCGCAGCGGCCGCCTGCGCTTCGTCGGCGACGGCCACAACCGCATCGACACGACCTATATCGACAACGCCGCGCAGGCGCATTTCGACGCCTTCGAGCATCTCGCCCCGGGCGCGCCCTGCGCCGGCCGCGCCTACTTCATCAGCAACGGCGAGCCGCGCACGGTGCGCGAGACGGTCAACGGTTTGCTCGCCGACAAGACCCTGCCGTTCCGCGCCGCCTACGCCATCGGCGCGGTCTGCGAGCTGCTGTGGACGGTGTTGCCGCTGAAGGGCGAGCCGCCGATGACGCGTTTCCTCGCCGAGCAGTTGTCGACCACGCACTGGTACGACATGGCGCCGGCCCGGCGCGACTTCGGCTACGTGCCCCAGGTCGGTTTCGACGAAGGCCTGGCGCGGGTGCGCGCCCACCATGCCCAGGCCGGCGGCGCGGCCTCGACATCCGCGTAACAGCCGGCCGGCGCGCGCCGGCTAGAATGGCCGCATGACCGACACCGCCTCGCCCCTGGACGCGCTCAAGCCGATGGCCGGCCGCGCGCTCGAAGCCGCGCTGAACCGCGCGCTCGCGCTCGATCCCGACACCCGCGAAGCGCTGCGCCCGCTCGACGGCCGCAGCGTCGCCCTGCACCTGGCGTCGCCGCCGCTGGCGCTGCGCATCGTGGTGGCCGGCGAGCGCCTCGAAGTCGGGCCGGTGCGCGACAGCGACGAACCCGACCTGTCGGTGCGCAGTACCCTCGGCGCGATCCTGTCGCAGTTGCCCAACCTGCTCGGCGGCGCGCGCAACGATCATGCCGCACCGGTCGGCAAGTTGCGCATCGAGGGCGACGCCGATCTGGCGCGGCGCCTGCAGCGTCTGGCCGAACGCTTCGATCCGGACTGGCAGCAACCCTTCACCGCGGTGTTCGGCGATGTGATCGGGGTGCAGGTCGCCAATACCGTCGCCGGCGCCTTGCGCCACGCCCGCGATGCCGCCGGCGCCTTGGCCGGCAACGCCGCCGAATACGTCACCGAGGAATCGCGCGACGTGGTCCCGCGCGATGAGTTGAACGCCTTCCACGACGATGTCGACACCTTGCGCGACGACGTCGAGCGTGCGGCCGCACGCGTGGCGCGCTTGCGCGACCGCGCAGGACGCAGCGCATGAGGTCGGCGGTGCGTGCCTGGCGTATCGGCCGCGTGCTGCTGCGCTATCGCCTCGACGACCTGCTCGACGGCACCCCGGTCGAGCGCTGGCTCAAGCTTGCGCGCCCGTTCGTGCCGCGCGCTTCCGACGAGATCGCGGCGATGTCGCGCGGTGCGCGCCTGCGCCTGGTGCTGCAGGAGCTCGGGCCGATCTTCGTCAAGTTCGGGCAGATCCTCTCGACCCGGCGCGACCTGGTGCCGCCGGACATCGCGATCGAGCTGGCGCTGCTGCAGGACCGGGTCGCGCCGTTCGACGGGGAGACCGCGCGCAAGATCGTCGAGGACGCGCTCGAGCGCCGCATCGGCGAGGCCTTCGAATCCTTCGACATCGAACCGCTGGCCTCGGCCTCGATCGCCCAGGTGCACGCGGCGCGGTTGCCGGCGCAGGACGGCAAGCCGCCGCGCGAAGTCGTGGTCAAGGTGTTGCGTCCCGACATCGAGGGCAAGATCGCCGGCGATATCGCCTTGCTCAAGGCGCTCGCCGCCCTGGTCGACCGCGCTCATCCCAGTGCCGACAAGATCCGCCCGCGCGCCATCGTCGCCGAGATCGAGAGCACCCTCGCCGCCGAACTGGACCTGCAGCGCGAAGGCGCCAACGCCAGCGTGCTGCGCCGTTTCTGGGCCGACAGCGACGACATGTACGTGCCGGAAGTGATCTGGTCGCACACCGGCGAACGCGCGCTGACCCTGGAGCGCGTGTACGGCATTCCGTCCGACGACATCGCCGCGCTCGACGCCGCCGGCATCGATCGGCGCGCGCTCGCCTCCAAGGGCGTGCGGGTGTTCTACACCCAGGTGTTCCGCGACAATTTCTTCCACGCCGATGCCCACGCCGGCAACATCTGGGTCGACAGCGACCCGGCGCGGCGCAGCAATCCGCGTTTCATCGCCCTGGATTTCGGCATCATGGGCCAGTTGTCGGACGAGGATCAGTACTACCTCGCCGAAAACTTCATGGCGATCTTCAACCGCGACTACCGCCGCATCGCCGAGTTGCACGTGCAGGCCGGCTGGATTCCGCCGCACATCCGCATCGACGAGCTCGAAGCGGCGACGCGTGCGGTGTGCGAGCCCTACTTCACCCGACCGCTCAGCGAGATCTCGCTGGCCGAGGTGCTGGTGAAGTTGTTCCGCACCGCGCAGCGTTACGAGTTGACCCTGCAGCCGCAGCTGATCCTGCTGCAGAAGACCTTGCTCAACATCGAAGGCGTCGGCCGTCTGCTCGATCCCAAGCTCGACATCTGGGCGGTGGCGCGGCCGGTGCTGCAGCGCATCCTGCTGGACCGCTACAGCCCGCAGCGGCTGGCGAGCGAGTTCCGCAAGCGTTTGCCGGAGTTGGTCACGCGCGCGCCGGAGATGCCGCGCCTGCTGCACAGCTGGCTCAACCAGCAGGTGTCGGGCCAGCACGAATTGAAGATGCGCTCGCAGGACATCACCGACCTAAATCGCACGATCAAGGATGCGGTGCGGCGCACGGTCGCGGCGATCCTCGGCACTGGCCTGCTGGTGGTCGCGGCGGTGCTGTACGGCATGGAATCGGGCGGCCCGAGGTTCTGGTCGATCCCGGCTTCGTCGTGGATCGCCGGGCTCGGCGGCCTGTGGGCGTTGCTGGCGGCGTGGCCGCGGGGCAAGAGCTCGGGTTGACGAGAGGGCTTGTCTGGTTGGTTCAGAGGCCGAAGCTCTTCGCGGTAGCGCCGGCGTGTGTGCTCGCGTGGTCGCGGCTTATGACCGGAGGAAATCCAGTCGGACGCCGCTCCTGCAGGGGATGGATTTGCCGCGTTGCGTTGTAGGCTTCGCCTTTGTAGGAGCGACGTGAGTCGCGACCGCGGGACGCGCGGAGGTGACAAGGCCGGTGGCGTGAATCGAAGCGACGTGCTTTCGCCTGGGTAGGAGCGGCGCGAGCCGCGACCGCATTGTTTCGGCTTTGCAGCGTATCGCTCAAGCAAGATCAAGATCTAGATCAAACGCTTAAAGCTTCCGCCACTAAAGCGGCGGGTTACTTTCTTTTGTCATAAGCA
>NZ_JBQEOE010000044.1:33397-48304 GCF_052045105.1 Lysobacter sp. 22409
CCGCGGGGATTTTTCATACGGGACATCCCTGTCCCGATGAAAAACGGCGCGCATCCCTGCGCGCCGCCCTCCGGGTCTTCTTCAGCCTTCGCGAGCGTGAGGCTGCGCACAGCCAAAGCTGATGCCAGAGCCAAGGGCAAGGGCAAGGGCAAGGGCAAGGGCAAAAACCTATCGACATATTCCGATCAATGCCGCGCCAGATTGCGCATGACCTCGTCGATGCTGGCCTCGGCCGCAGCCGCGGCGCTGCCCGGCCGGCGCAACAGCAGGCGATGGACGTCGCGCTGGGCGTCGGCCGGCAACGCCACCAGTTCTTCGACCTGACCGGCGAGCAGGCTGGCCACCGCCACGCCATCGCGGAAGGCGATGCGCGCGCCGGGGATGCGCGGCACTTTTACGCCGGCGAGTACGCTGCCGGCGAGGTTCAGCGGGTCGGCCGCGGACACGCAGACCACCGCACCGTCGTGGGCACGCTGGCGGATCTGGCGCAGGCTGTTGACCGCATCGGGCAAGGCGAATTGCTCGCCGGACATGCCGCTGACGAAACGGCCGCCGCGGATCTCGCCGCGCGCTTCCAGGCGCCGATAGACGCGCAGCAGGTCGCGCCACGGCGGCAGCCAGGCGGCTTCGCGCTGGATCAGGCGCCAGAACACCACGCCGTAGCGTTCGAGCAATCGCCAGGCGATGTGCTCGTTGGCTTCGGCGTTGCGCGCCGCATCGGCAGGCACGCCCTCGCCTTCGGCCGGCCCCGTCAACGACCAGCGACCGGCATCCTGTAAGTCGGTCAGCAAGGCGCGACGACGGCGGGCGCCGTGGGTCGACACGCGTTTGGACGGCGGCACCAGCAAGGCACGCAGGCCGGCGTAGCTGTCGCAGGTGATGCGGCCGCGGGTGACCAACTCGCCGAGTGCCTCTTCCAGTTCGGTGCGCAGCAGATGCGCATCGCGTTCGAGTTCATCGAAGAACGAGGCCCCGCGCGCGTCGAGCGCGGCGAGGACGCGTTGCGCGCGCGACGACACCGGCGCCGGATCGGCCTTGCGGCCGGCAGCGAGGCGCCAATCGGCCAATGCGCGCCGCGGCAACAGCACGATCGGCGTCTGCCGCACACTCGGCACGCCTTGCGGCACCGATGCTGCGGAGGTGCCGTTGACCGCGCCGGCATTCGCGTCCGGACGCAAACGCGCCCAGGTCACCCGGCCGGCGCTGCACAGTTCGTCGAGCCAGCTCGAATCGTAGTCGGCGATGCGCGCCGGCAGCAGCTCGCTTTCCCACACCGACGCCGGCGCTTCGTAGCCTTCCAGTTGTTCCAGCACCGCGCGCAGGGCCTGCGGCCCGCTCATCCGCGTCGCAGCGGTCGAATGCTGCCAATCGAACAGGAAGCGGGCGAAGTCGCGCGGTTCGACCGGCTCGATCTCGCGCCGCAGGCGGCCGACGGTGTAACGGTGAATGCGCGCCAGCAGATGCCGTTCGCACCATTCCTCGTCGCCGCCGAGCAGGCTGTCGCGGCCGAAGCGGCCGCGCATGACATAGCCTTCCTGCTCCAGCCGCAACAGCGCCAGTTCGATCTCGCCGACATCGCGGTGGCCGTGGCGAGCGAGGGCCGCGACCGTGGTCGGGCCGAGCGCGGTCAGGCGCGAACGCAGCAGCTCGACCGAGGCCTCCTCACTGCTCCACGCCGTCGCCAGGTATTCCTCGGGCACGACCACCGCCGGCTCGGCCACGGCGTCGGCGAACAGTGCTCGCGCCTGTGGCAGGTTCTCGGTCGCGACCCACCACGCCGGTGCGGGTTCGCTCGCCGACAACCGCAGGGCGGTGGCGCGGCCGCTGTCGGCCAATGCCGTCAGCCAGCGCGGCCAATCGTTCGCCGCGGCCTCGGCGACGGTGACGAAGCCGAGCCCCATCAGCGCCTCGTGCATTTCCTCGGCGTCGCGGACTTCCGGCCAGGCCTCGCCGCGGACTGCCTCGATGGCCTCCGGATCGAGCCGGCCCAGATCGCCGGCGTTGTCGGCCTCGGCATAGCGCCGCGCCATCACCGCCTGGGTGCGGCGTTCTTCCAGCGGCGCGTCGTCGAGGAAAGCATAGGGCCGCGCATTGATCGCCTCGGCCGCAATCGGCGACGGCGCGGTGACGTCGCGCCCGATCACCTGCACCTCGCCCTGTTCCAGCCGGCGCAGCATGCGCAGCCAACCGGCGCTGTCCATCGCCTCGTACAGACAGTCGTGCAGGGTCTGCGCGACCAGCGGATGGTCCGGCACCTCGCGCTCGCCGACCAGATTCTCGGCGCAGGCGACCTGGTCCGGGAACACCGTCGCCAGCAAATCCTCGCTCTTCATCCGCTGCAATTGCGGCGCAACCTTGCGGCCGCCGACGAAACGCGGCAGGGCCAGCGCAGTGGTCGCGTTCCAACGCCAGCGCACCGCGAACAGCGGCGCATCGAGTAAGGCCTGGGTCAACACGTCGAGGGCCGAGGCCGAGTGCAGATAGCGGGCGACGTCTTCGAGCGGGAAGCTGTGGCTGGTCGACAGCGACAGCACGATCGCGTCCTCGGTGGCCGCGGCTTGCAGCTCGAAATTGAACTTGCGGCAGAAACGCTTGCGCAGGGCCAGACCCCAGGCGCGGTTGATGCGGCTGCCGTAGGGCGAATGGATCACCAGTTGGGTGCCGCCGGATTCGTCGAAAAAGCGCTCGAACACCAGGCGCTGCTGGCTCGGCACCACACCGAGCGCCTGGCGCGTGCGGCCGAGGTAGTCGACGAGTTGGATCGCAGTCTCGGCGTCGAAACCGAAGGTCTCGCTGAGCGCGCGCGCAGCCTCCCCGGCCTGCGGCGAGGCCGCGAGCAAAGTCTCGACCGCCTCGCGCAGCCGCGACACGCTGGCCGACAATTCGTCGCTGCGGCCCGGCGCTTCGCCGAGCCAGAACGGAATGTTCGGCGGCTGGCCCTGGGCATCCTCGACCCGCACCCGCCCCGGCTCGACGCGCAGGATGCGATAGCTGGCGTTGCCGAGCTGGAACACGTCGCCGGCAAGGCTTTCGATGGCGAAGTCCTCGTTGACGTTGCCGATGGTGACGGCCTCGGGTTCGAGCAACACCGTGTAGTCGCCGGTGTCGGGGATGGTGCCGCCCGACATCACTGCGGTCATGCGGCTGCCGCGACGCGCGCGCAGGCGGCCGTGCACGGCGTCGCGATGGATATAGGCCGAACGCGGCCCGCGACGGGTGGTGAAGCCGTCGGCCAGCATGCGCACGATCGCATCGAAATCCTTGCGTTGCAGCCCGGCATAGGGCCAGGCGCGGCGCAGGCAGGCGTACAACGCGTCCTCGCCCCACTCCTGCGCGGCGACCTCGGCGACGATCTGCTGGGCCAGCACGTCCAGCGGCGCCGACGGAATCTGCAAGGCATCCAGCTCGCCGCGGCGCACGCTGTCGAGCAAGGCCGCGCACTCGACCAGGTCGTCGCGCGACTGCGGGAACAAACGCCCCTTCGGCACGCCGCCGACATGATGGCCGGCGCGGCCGACGCGCTGCAGGAAAGCGGCGATCGCACGCGGCGAACCGAGCTGGCAGACCAGGTCGATGTCGCCGATGTCGATGCCCAGTTCCAGCGAGGCGGTCGCCACCAGCACCCGCAATTCGCCGCGCTTGAGGCGCTGCTCGGCGTCCAGACGCAGCTCGCGCGCCAGGCTGCCGTGGTGCGCGGCGACCGCGTCCTTGCCGAGGCGGTCGGCGAGATGGCGCGCGGCGCGTTCGGCCATGCGCCGAGTGTTGACGAACACCAGGGTGGTGCGGTGTTCGCCGACCAGGGCAGCGAGGCGTTCGTAGACCTCGTCCCACTGCTCGTGCGACATCACCGCCGACAGCGGCGAGCCCGGCAGTTCCAGGGCCAGGTCGCGCTGCTTGGCGTAGCCGATGTCGACGATCGCGCAATCGGGGCGGCCGGCCGCGTCGACCGCATCGGCGCCGACCAGGAAACGCGCCACTTCGTCGATCGGCTTCTGCGTCGCCGACAGGCCGATCCGCACCGGCGGTTGCGCGCACAACTCGCGCAGGCGTTCGAGGGTCAGGCTGAGATGGCTGCCGCGCTTGTCGTCGGCGACGGCGTGGATTTCGTCGACGATCACGGTGCGCACGGTCGAGAGCATGGTCCGGCCCGATTCCGAGCCCATCAGCACGTACAGCGACTCCGGCGTGGTCACCAGGATGTGCGGCGGCTTGCGCCGCATCGACTGGCGTTCGCCGGCCGGGGTGTCGCCGGTGCGCACCGCGGTGCGGATGCCGGGGTCGTCCAGGCCCATGCCGCGCAAGGCTTCGCCGATGCCGGCCAGCGGCGCTTCGAGATTCAGATGGATGTCGTTCGACAAGGCCTTCAACGGCGAGACGTAGACCACCGCGGTCTCGTCGCGCAGGCCTTGTTCCAGGCCCTCGCGGACCAGCGCGTCGATCGCGGCCAGGAATGCGGTCAGGGTTTTGCCGGAACCGGTCGGCGCCGCCACCAGGGTGTTGCGGCCGGCGCGGATGGCCGGCCAGGCGAGTTCCTGGGCCTGGGTCGGCGCCGGAAACGCCGAGCGGAACCAGGCGGCGATGGCGGGATGGAAGTCGTCGAGGACCATGCGTTCGCCGCGTCGCCGCGGCCTCGGGTTGTCCAGCCTAGATGGGGTCGATTCTGGCATCCCTAAACCGCAGCGAGGCCGGAATCGAAGGGTTTGCGCCTGTCCGGTGAACGATTCAGGCCGGCGCCCGGCAGCACGGCCACGTCCTCACGCCAGGCGAAGCTTGACCTTCCCATCATGGGAAGCCCCAACCTGCCCGGCATCCGAACCAGAACTTCCGAGAGAACGCCCATGAATGCCGCCGCACACCCGCCCCCGCTGCACCCGCCGGCCCATCCGGCCGCAGCGCCCGCCGCCCATTCCCTGCGTTTCGGCATCGTCGGCATGACCTGCGGCTCGTGCGTGGCGCGGGTGGAGAAGGCCTTGCTCGCAGTGCCCGGCGTCGACCGCGCCAGCGTCAACCTGGCCACCGAAACCACCGAGCTAGGCTCGGCCACGGCCGTCTCAGCGGCTGAGATCGAACGCGCGGTCGCCGCCGCCGGCTACGCGGTGGTCGTGCGCGAGGTCGAACTGGAACTGCGCGGCATGAATTGCGGCTCCTGCGTGGGGCGGATCGAGAAAGCCTTGAGCGCGGTCGCCGGTGTGGTCGCGGCCTCGGTCAACCTCGCGACCGAGCGCGCGACCGTAAAAGTCTTCGACGGTGTCGAAGCGGCCGCGTTGATCGAAGCCGTCGAGCGCGCCGGCTACGCCGCGGCCCTGCCCGCCGCTGCCCCCTCCGACGACGACGACGGCGGTACGCCGCAGGCCTCCCGGCAGGCTGAAACCGCGGCCGCGCCGACCCCGCCGATGTCGCGCGAGACTCGCCACCTGCTGATCGCCGCCGCGCTGTCGCTGCCCTTGGTCGCACCGATGCTCGGCCTGCTATTCGGCGAGCATTGGATGCTGCCCGGCTGGCTGCAGTTCGCGCTCGCCACGCCGGTGCAGTTCTGGCTCGGTGCGCGCTTCTATCGGGCCGGCTGGCAGGCCCTGCGTGCGCGCAGCGGCAACATGGACCTGTTGGTCGCGCTCGGCACCAGCGCCGGTTACGGCCTGAGCCTGTATCACCTGCTGCGCGGCGACAGCAGCGCGCTGTACTTCGAAACCTCGGCGGTCATCGTCACCTTGATCCTGCTCGGCAAATGGCTGGAGGCGCGCGCCAAGCGCCAGACCACCGCGGCGATCCGCGCGCTGCAAGCGCTGCGTCCGCTCAGTGCGCGGGTGTTGCGCGACGGCGTCGAAACCGAGCTTCCGATCGCGCAATTGCGCGTAGGCGACCGGGTCGTGGTGCGCCCGGGCGAACGCATCGCCGCCGACGGCCGCATCGACGAAGGCCGCACCCATGTCGACGAATCGCTGATCACCGGCGAGTCGCTGCCGGTCGCGCGCGGCGAAGGCGACCGCGTCACCGGTGGCGCGGTCAACGGCGAAGGCCGCATCGTGGTCGAAACGCTCGCGGTCGGCGCCGAGAGCGCGTTGGCGCGGATCATCCGCCTGGTCGAGGACGCGCAGGCGAAGAAGGCGCCGATCCAACACCTGGTCGACAAGGTCAGCGCGGTGTTCGTGCCGGTGGTGATCGTGCTCGCGCTGGCCACCCTGCTCGCTTGGGGCCTGTCCACCGGCGATTGGAACCAGGCCATCCTCAACGCGGTCGCGGTGCTGGTGATCGCCTGCCCTTGCGCGCTCGGCCTGGCTACGCCCACCGCGATCATGGCCGGCACCGGCGCCGCCGCACGCGCCGGCCTGCTGATCAAGGATGCCGAAGCGCTCGAGCTTGCACACCGCATCGACACCGTCGCCTTCGACAAGACCGGCACCCTGACCGTCGGCGAGCCGGTGTTGGCCGAACTGATCGCCATCGACGGCGATCGCGACGCGGTGCTGGCGCAAGCCGCGGCGCTGCAATCGGGCAGCGAGCATCCGCTGGCCAAGGCCGTGGGCCGGGCCGCCGCCGGACTGACCCTGCCCTCGGCCTCGACGGTCGTCGCCGTGCCCGGGCGAGGTTTGCGTGGCCGGGTCGACGGCCGCTCGTTGCTGCTCGGCAGCACCCGCATGCTCGAAGAACTGGGCGCAGAGCTGGCGCCGTGGCGCACGCAAGCCGAGCGCTTGAGCGCGGGCGGCCACAGCGTGTCGTGGCTGGCGGCCGAGGATCAGCCATCCGCTGCGGCCGTTCGCGTGCTCGCTCTGCTCGGCTTCCGCGACACCCCGCGCCCGGACGCCAAGGCCGCCGTCGCGCGCCTGCATACGCTGGGCCTGCGCACCGTGATGATCTCCGGCGACCATGCCGGCGCCGCGCGCAGCATCGCCGATGCGCTGGGCATCGACGAGGTGCGCGCCGACGTGCTGCCGGAACAGAAAGCCGCTGTAGTCGCCGAACTGGCTCGCCGCGGCACGGTGGCGATGGTCGGCGACGGCGTCAACGATGCCCCGGCGCTGGCCGCGGCCGATGTCGGCATCGCCATGGGCAGCGGCACCGACGTGGCGATGCAGGCCGCCGGCATCACCCTGATGCGTCCGCAGCCGGGCCTGGTCGCCGACGCGATCGACATCTCGCGCCGCACCACCCGCAAGATCCGTCAGAATCTGTTCTGGGCCTTCGGCTACAACGTGGTCGGCATCGCCCTGGCGGCGATGGGCTGGCTGGATCCGATCATCGCCGCTGCGGCGATGGCCTTCTCCAGCGTCAGCGTGCTCGGCAACACCCTGCTACTGCGCCGCTGGCGCCCGGCCGCCGGCCGATGAGGACCGCATCCATGCCCCGCAATGCACTACCGCCCGAACTCGCCCAGGCCAAGGCCGACGGCCTGCACAACATCGGCGAAGCCGCCGCCCTCAGCGGGGTCAGCGCGAAGATGATCCGCCACTACGAAAGCATCGACCTGATCCCGCCGGCCGGGCGCAGCATCGCCGGCTACCGCTTGTACAGCGACAACGACGTGCACCGCCTGCGCTTCATCAAGCGCTCGCGCTCGCTGGGGTTCTCGATCAAGCAGATCGAGACCTTGCTGGGGCTGTGGGACAACCGCTCGCGCGAAAGCGTCGAGGTCAAGCGCCTGGCCCTGGCCCATGCCGAAGAGCTCGCCGGCAAAATCCGCGAGATGCAGACCATGCAGCGCACCCTGGAAGAACTGGCCCACCGTTGCCACGGCGACCACCGGCCGGATTGCCCGATCCTGGAAGATCTGGCGGAAAGCCGGGGCATTTCAGGGTAGGAGCGGCGCAAGCCGCGCCCACGATGTCGCGGCTGCGATTGACGCCCGAGGCAGGTTGCGACAGAGATGTGCATGGCGGCTGCAACGACATACGCCGCCGCCCGCATTGTCGCGGCGGCGGTCGATGCGTTTCAGGTCATTCGCGATGCGCGCGTCGGTCCCAACAACATGCGCCGTCGCGCGACTGTCGCGGTCGCAGCTTACGCAGCTCCTACAAAAGCTTCCGTAGCGACGCCTCCCCCTGTAGGAGCGGCGTGAGCCGCGACCGGAACGCTACGAAGACCCCACGATCAAGCGTGATTGCGCGTCGCCGCCGCCAGGGCCTGGCGGGTTTCCTCGCCGTCGCGCCGGCCCATGGCTTCGGCGGTCTCGGCGAGCCAACGCTTGGCCTCGTCTTCGCCGTCGCTGTCGACCCGGCGCAGATACTCGGGGGCGATCCGCGCCAGTTCGTCGCGCAGGCGTTGCGCACGCTCGTCGTATTGACGGATCAAGGCGTTCTCGTCGGACGCCTCGATCGCACCGATTTCGCGCATCGCCTGCAGGCGCTCGAGCCATTCGCGACGGCGCTGCTCCGGGTCCATCGCCGCGCGGCTCAATTGAAGCCGATGTCGTAGGCCGTGTTCAACACGAACTTGGCCGCTTCGGGCAGATCCGAATCCTGCGCGGCGTCGTTGGCCAGGCCGAGGAATTGGTCCGCGGCGCCGGCGACGAAATCGCCGATCACGCCACCGATTTCCCTGCCGATCATCGTGCCCAAGGGGCCGCCGAGCGAACCGATGCCTGCGCCGAGTGCCTGACCGATACCGCTCGCTAGATCGCCGAAAAGAGACATGGACAGTTCCTTTGTGGGGGATGGCGGAATCCAGTGTCGCCACGGAGAAATCCGGGTCAATCTGGGAATGACCCTAGGCGTGCGCGCCAGCGATGCTGAATCGGCGAGCGTTCGAGAACATGAACGAGGCGATGTTCCCGGCGCATGCGAGGAATCTCATCGCACGACGCATGCGTAGCGCTCAACCGCGCCAGCCGATGCGCGGCCCACTCAGTTGAGCTTGGCCACCCACGACAGCGGCAAGCGCTTCATCAACCAGCCCAACAAGGCCCAAGGCCACCAGGGCACGTAGGCCTTGGCCGATTCCCTGTCGATCGCACGCACCAGCAAACGGCAACCGGTGGCTTCGTCGATGATGTACGGAGTCTGCTTGGCCGGCGCCTGCTCGTTCATTTCGGTGCGGATATAGCCCGGGAAAATCGTGCTGACCTTGATCGAGGGCTTGCGCAGCATATCGGTGCGGATGCCTTCGGCGAGCGAGGCGACGCCGGCCTTGCTCGCCGCATAAGCGGTGAGGCCGCCGCGCATGCCGCGCATCGCGCTCATCGACGAGATCAATACCAGGTGGCCGAGGCCGGCTTCGCGAAAGATCTCCATCGCCGCTTCGCACTGCGCGAGTGCGGCGAGGAAATTGGTCTCGACGATGCTTCGATTAAGGGCGAACTGGCCCTTGCCGACCGGCGCGCCCTGGCCGATGCCGGCATTGACGATGACGCGGTCGAGCGCGCCGAGTTCGGCACGCAGGGAACGGAACACCGCGAACACCTGCTCGTGATCGGTAACGTCGAGGCTGCGGATGGCGACGCGGATGCCGGGATGTGCGGCTTCCAGTTCGGCTTTAAGCGCTTCCAGGCGATCGAGGCGTCGCGCGCACAGAGCGAGGTCGCTGCCGGCGCGTGCGAACTCGCGCGCCATGCCGCGTCCGAGTCCGGAACTGGCTCCGGTGATGAGGATGTGCTTGCGCATGCGGCCGGCTCCTGAAGCGATAAGTTCAGCGATAAGTGATGAGGTCGTCGCGTGCGTACAGATGCGCATGGCCGTTGAAGGTGGACAAGCGCAGGCCGCTGCGGGCGACATGCAGCTGGGTGACGCTGGCGTTGACCAGGCTCCAGCTCAGGCGCAGCGCCTGCGCATCGGGCGCATCGAGCAGGCCCTGCACGACCGCGGCGATCGGGCCGCCCGAGGTGAACACCCACACGTTGCTCGAACCCGCCGCGGCATCGGCGGCCGCTTGCAAGGCGTCGCGGCAACGTTGCCGGAACGCCGGCCAGGTTTCGCTGTAGTCGGGGTCGTGATCGCCGCTGGACCAGCGCGTCATCGCCGCGGCGAACAGCGACTGGAAGGCGCGGCGCGGATCGGCGGCAGCGCCCAGATCGGCGACCAGACGTTCGTGGTCGATGTATTCGGGTCGATGGCGGGCGACGATTTCGCGGTGGTCGAATTCGTTCCAGCGCGGGTCGGTGGCTGGGCCTGGGTCAAAGTGCCCGGCATCCGAGGACCCAGCCACTGAGGACCCAGCCAAGCCACCGTGGCTGCCGCGGGCGGAACGCATGGCCGCCAGACATTCCTGCGCGGTCTGCCGGTGCCGGCGCATGCCGCCGACGACGACGCGGTCGCCGTCTCGCCACAGCGGGGCGAGCGCAGCGCCGAGCAGGCAGGATTGTTGGCGCCCCAGCGCGCTGAGTTCGTCGTAATCGGCCGCGCCGAACGCGGCCTGGCCGTGGCGGATCAGATGAATCGTCGTCGCCATCTCAGGCGCCCTGCCCGCACCGGTCGCGCGCGATCGTGCGGCGGCAACGCCAATGCAGATAATTCACCGACAGCCAAAAGCGCTTGAAAGCCGGGTTGCGGGTCTGACCATGGTGATAGCGGTAGTAGATCTGTTGCGCGATCGCCGACAGGCGGAACAGCCCATAGACTTCGTAGAAGGCCCAACTGCGCGGGCGCAGGCCGGTGCGTTCGCTGTAGTAGTCCATCACCTCGCGACGGCTGAACATGCCGGGCAGATGGGTCGGTTGGCGGCGGGTGCTTTGGGCGATGAAGTCGTCGCCGGCCTCGACCCAGTAAGCCAGGGTACTGCCGAGGTCCATCCGCGGGTCGCCGAGCGTGGCCAGTTCCCAGTCGAGCACGCCGATCACCCGGGTCGGGTCCTGCGCATCGAGCACCACGTTGTCGAAACGGAAGTCGTTATGGGTGAGGCAGATGCGCTCGTCCTGCGGCAGGTTCGCGCGCAGCCAATCGACGATGCCGCGGCCGTTCGGCACGTTCCAGGTGCGGGCGTCGGCATAGCGCCGGCTCCAGCCGTCGATCTGGCGTTGGATGTAGCCGGCGCCGGCGGCAAGTCGCTCCAGGCCTGCCGCACGGTGGTCGACCTGATGCAATGCGATCAAGGTATCGAGCACGTTGACACACAGGCTGCGGACCTGGTCGCGCGACAGCTCGACACCGGCCGGCAGGTTCTTGCGCGGGATCAGGCCGTCCAGGCGCTGCATCACGTAGAACTCGGCGCCGATCACCGCCTCGTCTTCGCAATGGGCGTACATCGCCGGCACGAACGGGAACACCGGCTTCAACGCTTGTTGGATGCGGAACTCGCGGCCCATGTCGTGCGCCGACTTGGCTTTCTTGCCGGCCGGCGGGCGACGCAGGATCAGGTCGTCGTTGTCGTAGTGCAGGCGGTAGGTCCAGTTCGACGCGCCCCCTGCGTATTGGCTGACCACCGGCGTGCCGCGCAGATGCGGCAGGCGCGGCTTGAGCCAGGCATCGACGGCGGCGGCGTCGAGTTCCTCGCCGGCGCGCACCGCGCGGCTGCCGTCGCCGGAGACGGCCGCATGGGCGGGCTGTGCGGTCATGCCCTGCCGTCCGCCGCCGCGGTTTTCTTGCGTGCGCGGCCGCCCTGCCCGGCACGGCGCATCGCCGCTTCGTAGAAACGGTACGGCAGCAGGCGCTTGAGCATCCAGAAGCGTTTTGCCGAGGCGTGGGTGAGGATGCGAAATTCGCTGCGGGCGACGCCGTCGCGGATCATCGCGGCGATCTCGTCGGCGCCGATGCTGGCTTCGTCGACCAACTTGCGCATCCAACGCGCATAGCGCGGATCGGTGCTGCGCAGGCTTTCGCTGAGATTGGTGCGGAAGAACGCCGGACAGGCGACGGCGATGCGGATGCCGTCGGCGTCAAGTTCGGCCTTGAGCGTCTCCGACAGCGCGACCACCGCAGCCTTGGTGGCGTTGTAGGCGGCCGCGTACGGCGGATGGATCAGCCCAGCCATCGAGGCGATGTTGAGGATGGTGCCGCCGCCCTGCCGACGCAGCATCGGCGCGAAGGTCTTGCAGCCGCGCACGACGCCGAGCAGGTTGATGTCGATCATCCATTGCCAGTCGGCGATCGGCATCGCCTCGACCGGGCCCATGTCGGCGACGCCGGCGTTGTTGACGACCAGGTCGACGCCGCCCCAGTTCGCCAGCAACCAGTCGGCCGCGGCTTGCAGGTCGTCCTCGCGGGTCACGTCGCAGTGCAGGTAGTGCGCGGTCGTGCCGAGCGCCTGCAAGGCCGCGAGGGTTTCCGCGCCGCGCACGGCATTGACGTCGCCGATGCACACGCGCGCACCGTCGCGCGCATAGCCTTCGGCGAGCGCGCGGCCGAGGCCGGAGGCGCCGCCGGTGATGAAGACTCGTTGAGCTGCGCTCATGCGGCTTCCTTGTGGCTGCGGCCGAGGCCGTACTTGGCCAGTTCCATGCGCGCGACCATGGCGCGATGCACTTCGTCGGGGCCGTCGGCGATGCGCAGGGCACGCGCGATCATGAACAAGCCGGTCAGCGGCACGTCATGGGAAACGCCGGCGCCGCCGTGGATCTGGATCGCCTGGTCGACGATGTCCTGCAGCAGGTTCGGCGCGACCACCTTGATCGCCGAAATCTCGGTCATCGCCGCCTTCACCCCGAAACGTTCGATCTTCCAGGCCGCATACAAGGTCAGCAGACGCGCCTGATCGATGGCGATGCGCGCCTGGGCCACGCGTTCGAGGTTGCCGCCCAGGCGCAGGATCGGCTGACCGAATGCCTGGCGCGCGCTGCCGCGGCGGATCATCAGTTCCAAAGCGCGTTCGGCCGCACCGATCGCACGCATGCAGTGGTGAATGCGGCCCGGCCCGAGCCGGCCCTGGGCGATCGCGAAGCCCTGCCCCAAACCCAGGATCAACTGGTCCCTGGGCACGCGCACGTTCTCGAATACGACCTCGCCGTGGCCATAGGGAGGGTCGTATTCGCCGAAGGTCGGCAGCATGCGTTCGATGCGTACGCCCGGCGCGTCCAACGGCACCAGCACCATGCTGTGGCGCGCGTGAGGTTCGGCCTCGGGATTGGACAGGCCCATGAAGATCGCCAGGCGCGCATCGGGATGGCCGATGCCGGTCGACCACCATTTGCGCCCGTCCAGGACCAGTTCGTCGCCGTCGACGCGGACGCTCGCCTGCATATTGGTCGCGTCGGACGAAGCGACCTCGGGCTCGGTCATGCAGAACACCGAACGGATCTCGCCGGCCAGCAACGGCGCCAACCACTGCGCCTTCTGCGCCGGCGTGCCGAAGTGATGCAGCACTTCCATGTTGCCGGTGTCGGGCGCATTGCAGTTGAAGACTTCGGCGGCGAATTCGTAATGCCCCATCGCCTCGGCCAGCGGCGCGTATTCGAGCACCGACAGGCCGCCGCCGAGTTCGACATCGGGCAGGAACAGGTTCCACAGCCCGGCCTCGCGCGCCAGCGCCTTGAGTTCGGCGATGCGCGGATGCACCCGCCACTGCCGCCAGTCGGCGCCGGCATTGAGCTGCGCGTTCTCGCGCCGGTACTGCGCCTCGAACGGCGCGATATGTTCGGCGATGAAACCGCGCAAGCGTTGCAAGTGCTCGACGGTGCGGGCGCTCGGAGCGAAGTCCATCACGGATTCCTGGCGCGGGCGGTGGCCCGGTCGGGATCATCCTAGGCGGCCAGCCGGGCTGAATGAAGTGATATTTGCTAACTTCGCATGATGAGCCAAATTCATAGCAAGACCGACCAGCTCGACCTCAACCTGCTCAAGGTGTTCGAGGCGGTCTACCGCGAACAAAACCTCAGCCGCGCCGCCCAGGCCTTGTTCCTGACCCCGTCGGCGGTCAGTCATGCCCTGGCCCGCCTGCGCCTGCAGTTCGGCGACCCGCTGTTCGTCCGCGACGGCCGCCGCATGAGCCCGACGCCGGCCTGCCAACGCCTAGCCCCGAGCCTGCTCGACGCCCTCGTCCGCTTGCGCGAGCTGTTGCAGCAGTGGGACCGCTTCGACCCGGCGCGGACCCGGCAGTCGTTCCGCGTCGGCATGCCCGACGCCACCGAAAGCGCCCTGCTGCCCGCGCTCGCGCAGGCCCTGGACGCGCAGGCCCCGGGTGCGACCTTGGCCAGCGTGGCGGTGGCGCGGCGCGAACTCGGCCGCGAACTGGCCGGCGGCCAGGTCGACCTCGCGATCGACGTCGCCCTGCCGATCAGCGAACCGGTGCGGCATCGGCCTTTGTTCCAGGACAGCTTCTGCGTGGTGATGCGCCGCGGCCATGCCTTGGCGAAGCGCCTGAGTCTCAAGCAGTACCTGCAGGCGCGCCATGTCGCGGTATCGACGCGCGCCAGCGGCCAGGTGATCGAGGACATCGCCCTGCTCAACCTCGGCCTGCAGCGGCAGATCGCCCTGCGTTGCCAGAACTACCACTCCGCCTGCCAGGTCGTGGCCGAATCCGACCACCTGCTGACCATGCCGGCTGGGCTCGCTGGCCGTATCGCCGCGAGCGCGCAGTTGCAACGCGCCGCGGTGCCGTTCGCGCTGCCTGCGGCGCAATTGCATTTGTACTGGCATGCGAACAGCGAGTCCGATCCGGCCAATCAGTGGTTGAGGGAGGTGGTGGTCGGAGTGTGCGAGCGGGGGTTGTTCGGGTGAGTAGCGTGCCTTTAGGAGTAGGAGCGGCGTCCTACTGGATTTCCTTCGGTCACAAGCCGCGACCGCGCTGTAACGGGTTTTCGGCACTTCGTTCAAGCAAGATCAAGATCTAGATCAAACGCTTAAAGCTTCCGCCACTAAAGCGGCGGGTTACTTTCTTTTGTCATAAGCAACAAAAGAAAGGTAACCAAAGAAAAATGCTTTTTCTTTGAATCACAAGCCCGCACGAGCGGTGCATACGCGGGGCTCTACATACGGGACATCCCTGTCCCGATGAAAAACGGCCCGCATCCATGCGGGCCGCCCTCCGGGTCTTCTATTGCCTTCGCGA
>NZ_JBQEOE010000045.1:0-48202 GCF_052045105.1 Lysobacter sp. 22409
GAATCCATCCCTGTAGGAGCGACGTGAGTCGCGACCGCGGGACGCGTAAAGGCAGCAGGGCCGAGGCCATCCATCGAAGTGGCGTGTCGTCGCCGGGGTAGGAGCGACGCAAGTCGCGACCACGTCCTGCCGGGCCCCGGCGTTTACTTCAATCAAGAGCAAAGCTTCCGTCCGCTCACGCGGCCGGGTTACTTTCTTTTGCTAAGCCCAAAAGAAAAGTAACCAAAGAAAAGGGCTCTCCTTGCAAGGGCACAAGCCACGAGTGCAATGCTGTCGCCGGGATTTTCCGATAAGACATCCTTGTCTTATCGGAAAACGGCGCACGTCCTGTGCGCCGCCCTCCGGGTCTACGCTTGACCGGCAAAGCGGCAAAGCAGATCAAAATCTCGGCAACGGCAACGGCAACGGCAACAGCAACAGCAACAGCAACTGTTACAGCCACAACCGAACGCGACGGCCGCACAAAGAAAAAAGGCCCCGCCGGAGCGAGGCCTTGGAAACTGTCCGATTCGATCGGGCCAGCCATTGCCCTCGAGGGGCAACGCAATCAAACCACCGGAGCCACTTCGGACGCTTGCGCGCCCTTCGGACCCTGGGTCAGCTGGTAGCTGACGCGCTGACCTTCCTGCAGACTGCGAAAGCCTTTTGCGTTGATCGCGGAGAAGTGCACGAATACATCCGCGCTGCCATCTTCGGGAGAAATGAAACCGAAGCCCTTGGCGTCGTTGAACCACTTCACGGTGCCGTACTGCATATCCTTATTGACCTCATGCTGGATGCGTTGACGTGCGTCGTCGCTATGTGTGCCACGAGACGCATTGCGAGTATGCAAACTGTGCCGGTGGATGACAACGGCTCAGCGTGACCACATCCATCACGTAGTCCGCAGGGAAAACCGGCCACGCCCTATCGGCGGGATTCGGTTTATGCGACTCCTATCACCTATCGAGCACGGCGCTCAGCAGCGCCGGCAGCCCGGCGGAGGCCGCCGCGACGTTGTCGAGCACGTCCTGCAGGGTGATCACTTCGTCCGGATCGGGCCCCGCGCCGGCGGCCCAGTTGGCGACGATGGCCAGGCAGGCGTAGTCGAGGCCGAGTTCGCGCGCGAGGCCGGCTTCGGGCATGCCGGTCATGCCGACCAGGTCGCAGCCGTCGCGGCGCATGCGCACGATTTCGGCGCGAGTCTCCAGACGCGGGCCCTGGGTGGCGCCGTAACAACCGCCGTCGACCAAGGCCACGCCGGCGCTCTGCGCGGCGGCGATGACGGCCTGGCGCAAGCTGCGGGTGTAGGGCTCGCCGAAATCGACGTGCAGCACTTCGGTGCCCGGTTCTTCGCAGATCGTCGAAATGCGGCCCCAGGTGTAGTCGATCAACTGATCCGGGCAAGCCAGCACGCGCGGCCCGAACCGTTCGGTAATGCCGCCGACCGTATTGACCGCAAGCACGCGCTGCGCGCCGAGGGCCTGCAACGCGGCGAGATTGGCGCGGTAATTGACCTGGTGCGGCGGCAGCGAATGGCCTTCGCCATGGCGCGCCAGAAAGGCCACACGGCGGCCGCCGAGCAGGCCCACCCGGATCGGGCCGGACGGCGCGCCGTAGTGCGTCACCGGCTGGTGCGACTCGACATCCTGCAGCTCGGCGATGCGGTACAGGCCGGTACCGCCGATGACCGCCAGGTCGATTGCCAGATCGCTCATCTCAATCCTTCAGTGCGTAGATCGCGGGCAGGTTGCGGCCCTGCTCGTGGAAATCCATGCCGTAGCCGAATACGTAGCGGTCCGGCACTTCCACTCCTACGTAATCCGCGCGCAGGCCCTCGACGCAACGGTCGTGCGCCTTGACCGCGAGCGCGGCGATGCGCACCTCGACCGCCCCCTGTTGCAGGCACCACTCACGGATCGCATGCAGGGTGTGGCCTTCGTCGACGATGTCGTCGGCGAGCAGCACGCGACGGCCGCGCAACGGCGTCGCCGGACGATGCTTCCAGACCAGCTCGCCGCCGGAGGTCGCGCCGCGATAGCGCGTCGCATGCAGGTAATCGAATTCCAGATCGAGCCCGCGTGCGCCGATCTCCATCGCCAGCTGCGCGGCGAACGGCAGGCCGCCGTGCATGATCGTCAGGTACACCGGCACGCTGCCGGCATAGTCGTTGCGGATCTTGCCGGCCATGCGGGCAATTTCGCGCTCCAGGGTGCCGCGATCGAAAATCAGCTCGGCATCGGCGAGCGCCGCGGCCAGGTCGTGCGAGGTCATCAAGCCAATCCTTCCAGACGGTGGCGGGTTTCGCCGTAGCGGGCATCGGCGATCAGGCCGTCCCAGCCCATGGCGCCGCGACCGATCAGGCCGGTCAGCGCCGCGGTGTTGAGGCGACGGCCTGCGACCGCCGCCAGCGATTCTTCGACCAGTTGCGGGTGGCAGACCAGGACCACGTCGCAACCGGCGTCCAAGTGCGCATCGATGCGCGCCTTGATGCCGCCGACCGAGAACGCGGCGGCCATGCCGATGTCGTCGCTGAAGACGACGCCGCGGAACTGCATCTCGCCGCGCAGGATCTCCTCGATCCAGCGCCGCGAATAGCCGGCCGGTTCCGGCGCGACCGCCGGATACGACACATGCGCCATCATCACCGCATCGGCCTTGGCCTCGATGCCGGCGACGAACGGAATCAGGTCGGTCGCACGCAGTTCCTCGAGGGTGCGCGGATCGATCGCCTCGTCGAAATGGGTATCGGCCAGCACCGAACCGTGGCCGGGGAAATGCTTGAGCGTCGCGGCCATGCCGCGCGCGTGCATGCCGCGGACGTAGGCGGCGGTGAATTCGGACACGACCTGCGGGTCGGCGTCGAAGGCACGGTTGCCGATCGCCAGATTGCCGCGGCCCAGGTCGACCACCGGGGCGAAGCTCAGGTCGACGCCGCTGGCCTGCACCTCGCTGGCCATCAGCTGGGCATGTTCCTCGGCCAACTTGAGCGCCGCCTCGCGGTCGCTGACATAGAGCCGGCCGAACACGTCGAGCGGTGGCAGCGCGCTATAGCCCTCGCGGAAGCGCTGCACGCGCCCGCCTTCCTGGTCGACGCAGATCAGCTGCGGACGCGGCGCGGCCTCGCGGATCGCCGCCGACAGCTCGGCGACCTGGGCCCGGGAGGCGAAGTTGCGGCTGAACAGGATGACGCCGGCGCAGGCATCGTGCTGCAACCAGTCGCGCTCCTGCGCGGTGAGTTCGGTACCGGCGACGCCGATCACGAGCATGCGGAACTCCAGGAAAGAAGGCGGCGCTGGCTGCGCCGCGGCCATTGTCTCGCAGATGGCGCGACAGGCGTACCCCGCCCGTCTCCGGCCCTTCAGGCGGCGCCAGGCGCCAGGCGCGGGGCTCAGGCGGCGCTGCCGTCGCGCTCGGCCGGGCTCCAGCGCGCGTACGGCCGGGTCGCCAGGGCCAGGTTGTAGTAGCGCGCCGAATCGGTGACCTCAGCGCCGGCCCAATCGGGCCGGGCGAAGTCGGCCTCGGCGTGCTCCAGCTCGATCTCGGCCACCACCAGGCCGGCGTTGTCGCCGAGGAACTCGTCGACTTCCCACAGGTGCCCCTGGTGTTCGACGTAGTGACGGCGCTTGTCGATCATGCCGCCGACGCAGAGCGCAAGCAGGCTGCGTGCGTCCTCGACCGGGATCGGATAGTCGAACTCCTGCCGCGTGTGGCCGAGCTCGCGCGACTTGAGGTTCAAGAACGCCTCGTCGCCGGCGATGCGCACGCGCACCGAGGCCTTCATCGCTGCGGCGCCCGCGACCGGCGCATCCATCGCCGCCAGATCGTTGAGATAGCCCTGCGCCATCGGCACGACTTTGTGCGCAGCCGTGCGCCAAGCGTCGCCGACCACCAGGAATTTGCGTTCGATTTCTATAGCCATGCGCCATTATGACGCAGCCGCTGGATGCGGTCGCGCGCTTGCGTACACTGCGCGGTCCGCGGGCGCCGCCCGCCACTCCCGAGTTCCGCACGGATGCCTATCATCGCGCTCACGTCCCGCCTGTTGTGTCTCGCCCTGCTGTCCGCTCCCGGCGCTGCGTTCGCCGCCGACGCCGCGCTCAGCCTGGATGAAGCCAAGGCCGCCTTCCGCCTCGCCATCGATGCCGAAATCAGTAAGCAAGCGAGCAAGCCATCGCCTTCGCTGCTGGTCGCGACCATGCTGGAATCGATGAAGATCGCCGCGGTGCAAGGCTGCCAGCCCTTGGACGCGGCCCAGACCACCTGCATCCTCAGGATGGAAGGCAGCATCGGCGACAACTACACGGCCCTTCGTTTCCGCCGCGACGGCGCGCAGTGGCGCGTGGTCGAAGAGAAGGACATCGATGCGCCGCAACCGACGCTGGCGCGGGCGCAGGAACTGGTGCGCGAGCACCTGGCCCATCTCGGCGGCCAGGAACAGGACCCGAAGACCGCGGCGCAATTCAAGGAATTCGCCGCCACTCTTACCGTCACCGCGTTGGAGTCGTGCGAGCTGGAGCGCGATAACGATGCGGTGGAGTGCCATGCCGAGCTGGATACGCCGAGCCAGGGCAAAGGCTCCAAGCCGCTGCGCTTCCGCCTGCAGGGTGCCGATTGGTCGCTGCTGCCGGAGTGATCCGGCGAGTGCGCGCGGCACAGGCCTCAATGGCAGCGCGCAGATTCTTGAGAGATGGCGGTCGCGGCTTGCGCTGCTCCTACCCTTAGGGCAGCGGCGCGATCTCGCAGATTCCAGGCAACCCGGCTTCGGCCTCAGCGCGGCTCGAACATCGCGATCGATTCGACGTGGGCGGTGTGCGGGAACATGTCCATCACCCCGGCGGCGCGCAGTTTCCAACCCTTCTCGCGCACCAGATAGCCGGCATCGCGGGCGAGCGAAGCCGGGTGGCAGCTCACGTAGACGATCCGCTTGAACTGCTTCAGCGGCAGTTGGGTCAGGACGAAATCGGCGCCCGAACGCGGCGGATCGAGCAACAGACGGTCGAAGCCTTCGCGCATCCACGATTCGCCGCTGAGGTCTTTGCTCAGATCGGCGGCATGGAATTGCGCATTGGCCAGGCCGTTGTGTTCGGCATTCTCGCGAGCGCGACGCACCAGACCGGCTTCGCCTTCGACGCCGACCACTTCGCGCACCGTGCGCGCCAAAGGCAGGGTGAAATTGCCCAGGCCCGCGAACAGATCGAGCACGCGATCCTGCGGCTGCGGTTCGAGCAGGTCGATCGCGTGCTGGATCATGTGGCCGTTGAGGCCGGCATTGACCTGGATGAAATCGAGCGGACGGAACTTGAGTTCGAGGTTCCACTGCGGCAGCGAGAACGCGAGCTTCGGCTCGGCCGGCCACAGCGCGTGCACGCTGTCGATGCCGCCGGGCTGCAGGAACACGGCGAAACCGTGGGCCTGGGCGAAGGCGACGATGGCCCCGCGATCGGGTTCGGACAGCGGCGCAAGATGGCGGAAGGTCAGCGCCACGCCGGTGTAGTCGGGCGTGGGATCGCCGGCGATGAACTCGACCTGCGGAATCTCGCGACGCGCCTGCAGGCCGTCGATGAGATTCGCCAAGGCCGAGATCCTGTCGCCGATCAGCGGAATCACGGTCTCGCAACGGGCAATGTCGGCGACGAAGCGCGGGTCGTTCTCGCGGAAGCCGACCAGCGTCTTGTCCTTCTTCTCGACCCGACGCACCGAGAACCGGCCCTTGCGGCGATAACCCCAGGCCGCATCGGTCAGCGCCGGCAGCACGCGCTCGGGCACGACGTGGCCGATGCGTTCCAGGTTGTCCATCAGCACACGCTGCTTGGCGACGATCTGCTTGTCTTCGGCCAGGTGCTGCAAGGCGCAACCGCCGCAGACGCCGAAATGAGCGCAACGCGGCGCGACCCGGTCGGGCGCGGCTTCCAGCACTTCCAGCGTCACCGCCTCGTCGAAGCTGCGCGAACGCGCGGTCTGCTTGGCCATGACGCGTTCGCCCGGCAAGGCGCCGGCGACGAACACGGCTTTGCCGTCGGGACGCCGGGCGACGCCGCGGCCGTCATGAGTGAAGTCGGTGATCGCGACTTCGAAGGGGGTTTGATCGATGCGGGCCACAGCTGCTGGCAGGAATCAAGGCCGGCTATTGTCGCAGATTCGGGATTGGGGAGCCGGGATTCGGGATTCGTCGAGAGCAAGACCCCTTCCCCGAGAAAGCAAAAAGCCCGCCTGACGGCGGGCCTTTTGCTCTAAACCGAATCCCGAATCCCTATTCCCGAATCCCGGCCTTTAAAGCTACTTCTGCTTCCAGCCGCCGCCGGCGTCCTGGTACCACCAGCCGCCTTTGGCGCTGTCGATCCACTGACGGGCGAACACCTGGCGGATCTGCGCTTCCCATTCCGGGTGGCCGTTGGCGACGGCGATTTCGCGATACACCGCGGCCGAATCGCGGCCCTGGTCGGCCACCGCCTGATTGACGGCGACGCGCTCGGCGAGCGGGATCTTGGAGGCGTCGCGCACGCTGACGGTGCCGCTGTTGGTGAAGCCCAGCGCGCCGGAGTCGAAATGCGCGCGCAACTGGCCGTCGAAACGCGAGGCCATGCGCGACTGGATCGCCTGGATCGCCGGGGTCTTGATCGAGATATCCGGCGACTGCGCCTGGGCGCTGCCGATGCCGACCAGCGACCACCAATCGACCCGGCCGGCCAGCCGGTCCAGTTGCAAGGCCGGACGCTCGAGCGAAGCGCTGCCGCCGGGCTTGCCGGGCTCGGCCTTGGGTTCGGCCGGCATCTCGCCGATCACCTTCTCGACGAATTCCTTGGCGGCTTCCTTGGCCTCGGCGGCCGGGAAGTAAACGTTGATCGTGACGCAAGCCGTCAACATCACGGCGGCGACCGGTATTCCCATCCAACGGCGCATGAGCGGGTCCTTTCGGTTATGCGCGTCCTGCGCGGCGTCCCGCGCATCCGGCGCGGGCTGAACGATTGGCGCCTATTGAAGCACGACGCCGTGATAGGACAAGGCTGGCATGGCTTCACTGAACGACGGGTTTGACCTCGCCCTTGCTCACCGCCTCCAGGCGTTCGAGCAGGGTCGGCCAGTCGACCCGGCGGTTGTAGCCGACCACGTCCAGGTGCGGCACGCCCGCCCCCTGGACGATGGTGAAGCCCTGATTCTTGGCCGGCCCCAGGCCGCCCATGTTGCAGACCTCGTCGGCGAGGCGGCAGGAAATGCCGATCCGGGCATAGCCGAAGTCGTCGAAGAACCCGATCAGGCGGTCCTGCAGGCTGCCGACGAATGACGAATCGCCGACGCTGGACAGGTCCTGGACCGCGCGCTGGCTGATGCGCTGGCGCACACCGCGGGCCTTGCGCGTATGCAACTCGGCGTCGAACGCCACCGGCTGCCAGTCGACCAGACGCAGGTGGTCGATGCGCCCGTGGAGCCGGCCGGTGATGCTGCCGAAACCGAATACGCCCGTCAGCGATTCCAGGTCGAGGTTCTCCAGGGCAAGGTCGGAACTCAAGGTCGGCGCGACGCCGAACGGGCGTTCCATCGCCAAGGAGGACACCGCGACGGTGCCGCCGAACAATTGCATGGTCAGGCCGCCGGCGAGTTCGAGCCGGTCGTCGGCATAGTGCGCTTCGGGCAGGCGACCGCTCAGCTCGCCGGTGAACGCGGGCCAATCCAGGGCCTTGGACAGTTGGGCGACATCGAGCCGGTCCAGGGTGAGGCCGAAACGCACGTCCAGGCCCTTGCCGCCGGACGGCGGGCGCAGGCGCAGGCCGTCGAAACCGGCGCGGCCGCCGAGCATCGGCAACGACACCGCTCGGTTCAGGCGCAACTCGCCGTCGCCGCTGGAAAACGGCAACCGCACCGCGCCGAAATCCAGCCCGTACAGCTCGCCGCTGCGCCAACCCAATTCGCTGTCGACCGCGGCGTCGGCGGAGTAACTGACCGTGCCGTCGAGGCCGTCGAAACGGAATCGCCCCTGGGCATCGTTCATCGACGCGTCGATCAGGGTCGCTTCGGCCATCCGCAACTCCTCGCCGCTCATGCGCAAGCGCACCTGCGCCGCACCGCTCAGTTCGAGTTTGGCCAGGCCGGCAAGACCGAGGAAACCGGACAGATAACCGTCGCGCAGCGGCGCGAGGTCGGCGCTGCGCAGGTTCAGATCGAGTTCGGCCAGCCCCGCGTCCGGTGTCAGCGCGGCGCTGCCGTCGAGCGCGAGGATGCCGTCGTCGCGCCACGACAAACGCGGCAGGCGCCAGCCCTCCCCGGCTTGTTGCGTCGCTTCGATGTGCAGCGCGACCGGCCGGCGCTGCAAAGAAACATAGGCATTGCCGAACAGCAGCTCGCCGCCTTCCAGATGACCGTCGACGAGGACGCGGTCGCGGCTGTCGAGTTCACTGTCGATCCGCAGTCGCGCGCCGAGATTCTCGGCGGCGATCGAGCCGTCCGGCGTATCCAGCGCCCCACCGCTCAATTGCAGAGGACCGGCGATGCGCAGCGGTTGCCGCGCCGGCGCGTCGATGTCGAGACGACCGTCGAGGCGGCCGCCCTTGATCCGCCCATCCGGCCAGGCCTGGGCCACCAGGGCCTGGGCCCAGATCAGCGGCACGCGGGCGAGATCGATCCGGGTCAGGTCGGGCGCCGCCGCGTCGCGGTGCAGCGACAGCAAGCTCGCGCCCTGCCTCAAGCGCGCATCGGTCGTGGCGACACCGAGGTCCAGCGCCAACCGCAGGGGTTTGCCCGTGCCGCCGCGCAGCTCGCCGTCGCAGCGCCAACCGCCATGGCCGTCGCGCTGCAGCGGACATCGCCAGACCACATCGCGGAAGCGGTAGCCCAGGTCCGGCGCCACGACCCGCCCGGCCTGCAATTGCAGCTCGCCCTGTCGGGCTTGCGCCGGCCAGGACAAGCGCACCCGCACGTCTTCGAGCGTGGCCACGGCGGTGCCGACCCGCGCGATCCTGGCGTTCAGTGTCGCCGCCCCAACATCGGCCGACACCGCCCAGCAAGCGGGCAGCGACAAACCGATCAGGAGGCGTAACATGGTCCGCAGCATGGAAGCAGGATAGCGGGCGGAAGCGAACCGGCAATGAAGACATCCCAAGTCCCACGCATCTTGCTGGTCGAGGACGACCCGACCAGCCGCGCCTTCCTGACCGCCGCGGTCGAGGCCGTGCCGGCCGAAGTCGACGGCGTCGACAGTCTCGCCGCGGCGATGGCGCTCGGCAATGCCGAGGACTACCAACTCTGGCTGTTCGATGCCCACCTGCCCGACGGCAGCGGCATCGATCTGCTCAAGCGTCTGCGCGAGCGTCATCCGAGCACGCTCGCGGTCGCTCATACCGCAACCGGCGAAACCGAAGTCCGCGACCGGCTGATCGCCTCGGGCTTCGCCGAAGTGCTGGTCAAACCATTGCCCGCGTCCGCGGTGCGCGCCGCGGTCCGTCGCTTGCTCGGCCTGCCCGAGCACGATGTCGCGATCGCGCTGTCGTCGATCGACGACGCCGATGCGCCGATCTGGGACGACGAGGTCGCCGCGCGCGCACTCAATGGCAATCGCGCCCATATCGCGACCCTGCGCGAGCTGTTCACCCAGGAACTGCCGAACGCACGGCGCTCGATCTCCAGCGCAGCCGAACTGGGCAACCTCGACGCCTTGCGCGGCGAGCTGCACAAGCTGCGTGCGAGTTGCGGCTTCGTCGGCGCCGCACGCCTGGCGCAGGCAGTGCAGGAGCTGCAGGCGCGACCGGATTCGTCCTTGCTGCTGACGCGTTTCGATCAGGCCGCGCAGGACACCATCGCTCAGCCGATGCTGGGCTGAATCCTTCGCTTCGGGTTTGCGGCTGGTTCCAATCAGCAATGGGGCGAGCGACTGCGTATGCGCAGCCGTTTGTTCCGGCCAAACCGATACGCTCAGCTGCCGTCGTCGTCGCGCCGGATCTCGCGCTTCGGCGCCACCCGCGCCAGATCGGCCAACAACTCCCAGGACTTCAAGCCGCGTGGCCCCAGATGGTGCGCGAGCACCGAACGCATGGCCTGACGCAGGCCCGGCAGATCGGCCGCCTCCGGCGCGCTGTCGTCAGCGAGTGCGAGCAAGGCCCGTCCAGTCGCCGCTGCGCTGCGCTCGCCATGGCCGCGATCGCTGAGCATGCGCCGTGGCCCCTGCTCGGGGTCGAGGCGATAGCGCGCGGCGGGGTCGATCGCGACGCCCTCGGCGTCGACGCTCCAATCGAAGCCCGAGCCGAGCGCATCGAGCAGATCGCGCTCGAAACAGCGCAAGGTCCAGGCCAGTCCCTCGTCCTGCAGACGCGCGCGGGTGCGGCCGTACAGCTCGTACAGCTCCGGGAACGGGTCGTTGCGCTGCAGCAGGCGCAGCAGCAGTTCGTTGATGTAGAAACCGGCCAGCGCGACTTCGCCGTCGAAGCGCGGGGCCGCGTCGAGGGCTTCGGCCGAGATCAGCCGGGCCAGTTCGCCGCGCGCCAAGGCATCCAGGCGGATGTGCTGGAACGGCTGCAAGGCCGCGCGCAGCACCTGCCGTTTCGGTCCCTGCACCCCGCGTGCGACCAGACCGATGCGCCCGTGATGCTCGCTGAGTACCTCGACCAACAGGCTGGTCTCGCGCCAGGGGCGCGTGTGCAGCACATAGGCGGATTCGGCGACGAGGTGCATGAGAGCCGGGAGTGGGGATTCGGGATTGGGGATTCGTCAATGCGATGCGCGGCGATCGGGCCCCGCCAGTTGGCGGCTGTGTTTATTAATCCCTAATCCCAAACCCCGAATCCCGGCTCCTCACTCGTATCCCAGCTGGCGCAAGGCTGCTTCGTTGTCGGACCAGCCTTCGCGCACGCGCACCCAGGTTTCCAGGAACACCTTGGAACCGAACAGGCGCTCCATCTGCACGCGCGACTTGGCGCCGATCTCGCGCAAACGCGAACCGGCCTTGCCGATCACGATCGCTTTCTGGCCTTCGCGTTCGACCCAGATCACCGCGCCGATGCGCAGCAATTCGCCGTCGACGACGAAACGCTCGATCTCGACCGTGGTCGCGTACGGCAGCTCTTCGCCGAGCTGGCGCATGAGTTGTTCGCGGACCATTTCGCCGGCGAGAAAGCGCTGGCTCTTGTCGGTGATCTCGTCTTCGCCGTACAGCGCTTCCTGCTCGGGCAGCAGCGACAACACCGTCTTGACCAGCGCGTCCAGGCCCTTGCCCTTGAGCGCGGAAATCGGATGCACACTGGCGAAGTCGCGGCCTTCGCTGACTTTCGCCAGATACGGCAGCAGCACGGTCTTGTCGGTGATGCGGTCGACCTGGTTGACCACCAGCACCACCGGCAAGCCGGCGCCGCGCAGGGCGTCGAACGCGAGGGTGTCCTCGTCGTCCCACTGCCCGGCGCGCACGACGAGCAGGGCCGCATCGACGCCTTCGAGGGCGCCACGGGCGGCGCGGTTCATCATCCGGTTCATCGCCCGCTTTTGTTCGCGGTGGATGCCGGGGGTATCGACCAGCAGCAGTTGGCCTTCGGGAAAGGTGGCGATGCCGAGCAGGCGATGGCGCGTGGTCTGCGGGCGCGGCGAGACGATGCTGACCTTGGCTCCGACCAGGGCGTTGACGAGGGTGGATTTGCCGACGTTGGGACGGCCGATGACGGCGACGTGGCCGGCGCGATGCGAAGAGGAAGTCATGGGGGAATTGTCCGCCTGGGCGGCGGGAACAGCAAATCGGCTGGGAATCGGGAATGGGGAATAGAGAATCGGCGAGCGCTACATCGCGAACTGGCGCATGCGCCGAGAAACCAGGACCCCGACGGTTCCGGCTTTTACGATTCCCGACTCCCGACTCCCGACTCCCGCCCCGCCCCACCCAGGCAGTCAATCCGCCTTGAGTTGGCGCAGCACGTCCTCGGCGGCGATCTGCTCGGCGGCGCGGCGCGAGCCGGCTTCGCCCACCGCGCTGAGCGGCGGCTGGGTCAATACACAGCTGACCTGGAAGGTCTTGGCGTGGTCTTCGCCGCTTTCGGCGATCAGGGTATACACCGGCAGCGGCTTCTGCCGCCCCTGCAGCCATTCCTGCAGGCGGGTCTTGGCGTCCTTACCGACCTTGTGCGGCGGCGGCAGAGCTTCCATCGCCGCGGCGAACCAGGGCAGGACCTGGGTGCGGCAGGCCTCGAAGCCTGCATCCAGGTAGATCGCCGCGACCACTGCTTCGAGGGCATCGGCGAGGATCGAGTCACGGCGGTGTCCGCCGGACTTCATTTCGCCGGGGCCGAGGGTCAGTTTCGCGCCGAGTTCGAGCGTGCGCGCGATCGGCGCCAGCGCCGACTCGCGCACCAGCTCGGCGCGGGCGCGGGTCAGCGCCCCCTCGTCGGCCTGCGGCCAGCGCTGGTACAGCGCTTCCGCCACCATCAGGTTTACCAATGCATCGCCGAGAAACTCGAGACGCTCGTTATGCGGGGCCCCGGCGCTTCGATGCGTCAGGGCTTGCTCCAGCAATCCCGGGTTCGCGAAACGATGCGTGAACGAATCAGTCACCGTCTTTCGTGCGCAACTGCTGCACCGCATTGAAGTGACCGACGACATCGAGGTTGGCGATCAGCGGACGGCGCACTTCGTAGTCCACGGTAATTTCCATGCCCAGGTCGTTGCGCACGATCTTGAAGTCGGTCGGCTTCACGCTCTCGACATAGCTCATGTCCATGCGGCGGAAGAACAGATCGCGGGCCTTGGCGCTGGTCATCTGCCCGGCACCTGGCTCCTTGGCGAGGTCCGCCAACGAACGCTTGACCGAATAGAACTCCGAGTACATCGGCACCAGCTTCATGCCCATGTAAGCGAATACGCCGACCACGGCCAGCAGGAGAATGAACCCGATCAGGGTGATGCCGCTCTGGTTACGCTTCATACCTTCGATCCCCAATTGATCAATGTGCCGGGTTAGCGCGTGCCCGATGCACTCGCAAACCTCGTCCCCATCCGCAACGGCGTAGCGCCGTTACGGAATGCTGCTGCCGATGCGCGAGAAATCCACGCCCCCATCGAAGTTCATCCAGATCAGGAACGCCTTGCCGCGCAGGTTCTGTTCCGGCAGGAAGCCCCAGTATCGGCTGTCCTCGCTATTGTCGCGATTGTCGCCCATCACAAAATACTCGCCCTGCGGCACGACCCACTCGCCCTCGCCCTGGTCCAGCAGCGGCGACTCGGCGCGCAGCAGGATGCGATGGGCGTGGTTGCCGACCTGCTCGCGCAGCTCCTGGGCGCCGGTCATCTCGGTGCCGTTGCCGCGGCCCTGGTAGGTCCCGATCGGAGCGTAGAGGATCGGCTCGCCGTTCACGGTCAGGCGGCCGTCGCGGTAGCTGATCTTGTCGCCCGGCAGGCCGATGACGCGCTTGATCCAGTCCTGCTCGGGGTGGTGCGGCGGGCGGAACACGACCACGTCGCCGCGCGCCGGCTCGCCCATCGCCAGGATCTTGCGATTGGTGATCGGCAGGCGCAGGCCGTAGGTGAACTTGTTGACCAGGATGAAGTCGCCGGTCAACAGGGTCGGCATCATCGAGTTCGAGGGGATCCGGAACGGCTCGGCGATGAAGCTGCGCAGGATCAGCACCACGAACAGCACCGGGAAGAACGCCTTCGAATAGTCGACGACGATCGGCTCCTTGCCGTCGTCGAGCAGGCCCTCGCGCGCGGCGCGGCGCTTGGCCAGGACCAGCTTGTCGAGCAACCAGACGACGCCGGTGAATATCGTCAGCGACACCAGTGCGATTTCGAACCAACGCATTGCCGTTTCCTTGCGGTGTTGTGAGCCGGAGCCGAGAAACGCAGCCAGCGGGCCGAACGTCGTGCGCGACCGGCCATGACGGCTCGATTGCGTTGCGCCTGTCCCACCCCCTGCCTACCCTCGCCGTCCGATGATGTTACGGAAACTCCTGGGCGATCATCGCAACCGCTTTGCGCCGGATCGGGCGCAGCCGCGGTTCCTCAACCCCCCATCCCTATTTCCGCCGTTCGCTTACTTGTCGCCGGTGGAGAGCACCGCGAGGAAGGCTTCCTGCGGAATCTCCACCCGACCGACCTGCTTCATCCGCTTCTTGCCCTCTTTCTGCTTTTCGAGGAGCTTCTTCTTACGGCTGATGTCGCCACCATAACATTTGGCCAAAACGTTCTTGCGCATGGCCTTGACCGTGCTGCGGGCGATGATCTGCGAGCCGATCGCGGCCTGGATCGCGACGTCGAACATCTGCCGCGGGATCAACTCCTTCATCTTCTCGCACAAGTCGCGGCCGCGCCGGTCGGCATGGCTGCGGTGGACGATGATCGACAGCGCATCGACCTTGTCGCCGTTGATCAACGTGTCCACGCGCACGAACGGGCCATCCTGGAAACGCAGGAAGTGATAGTCCAGCGAGGCATAGCCGCGCGAGACCGACTTGAGCTTGTCGAAGAAGTCCAGCACCACTTCGGCCATCGGCAGCTCGTAGCTGATCTGCACCTGGCTGGCCATGTAGGTGATGCCGATCTGCACGCCGCGCTTTTCCTCGCACAGCTTGATCACGTTGCCGATGTAATCGGGCGGCGTGAGGATGTTGGCGCGGATCACCGGCTCGCGGATTTCCTGCACCAGGTTCAACTGCGGCAGCTTGGCCGGGTTGTCCATCGGGATCACGGTGCCGTCGGTCTTGAGCACTTCGTAGATCACCGTCGGCGCGGTGCTGATCAGGTTGAGATCGTATTCGCGCTCCAGGCGCTCCTGCACGATCTCCATGTGCAGCATGCCGAGGAAGCCGCAGCGGAAGCCGAAGCCCATGGCCTCGGAGCTTTCCGGCTCGAAACGCAGGGCGGCGTCGTTGAGGCGCAGCTTTTCCAGGGCTTCGCGCAGCGCCGGATAGTCCTCGGCATCGACCGGGAACAGGCCGGCGAACACGCGCGGCTGCATTTCCTGGAAGCCCGGCAGCGGCTTGGGCGCGGGGTCGCTGGCCAGGGTCAGGGTGTCGCCGACCGGCGCGCCGTGGACGTCCTTGATGCTGGCGTTGATCCAGCCCACTTCGCCGGCGCCGAGCTTGGCCAGGTCTTTGCGCTTGGGCGTGAACACGCCGACCTTGTCGACCAGGTGGGTGCGGCCGGTCGACATGACCAGGATCTTGCTGCCCGGGACGATCTCGCCCTGCATGACCCGCACCAGCGAGACCACGCCGAGGTAGTTGTCGAACCACGAGTCGATGATCAACGCCTGCAACTTGTCGGTATCGCGCGGCTTCGGCGGCGGGATGCGCTTGACGATCGCCTCCAGCACCAGGTCGACGTTGAGGCCGGTCTTGGCGCTGATCGCGACCGCGTCCTCGGCGTCGATGCCGATCACCGCTTCGATCTCGGCCTTGGCGCGCTCGATATCGGCGGTCGGCAGGTCGATCTTGTTGAGCACCGGCACGACTTCCAGGCCCTGCTCCACCGCGGTGTAGCAGTTGGCCACCGACTGCGCTTCCACGCCCTGGGCGGCGTCGACGACCAGCAGGGCGCCTTCGCAGGCGGCCAGCGAACGGCTGACCTCATAGCTGAAGTCGACGTGCCCGGGGGTGTCGATGAAATTGAGCTGGTAGACCTGCCCGTCCTTGGCCTTGTAGGGCAAGGACACGGACTGGGCCTTGATGGTGATGCCGCGTTCGCGCTCGATCGGATTGGAATCGAGCACCTGCGCTTCCATCTCGCGCGCTTCGAGACCTCCGCACAGCTGGATGATGCGGTCGGCGAGCGTCGACTTGCCATGGTCGACGTGGGCGATGATCGAGAAGTTTCTGATGTGTTGCATGCGAGGCGACGCGGAGCTCGCCGGTTCCAGGAAAATTAACGGGAGATTATCGCATAGGCCCCGGCACTGACGGCAGTTCCCGCGCTGCCCCGGCGGACGCCGCTCAGAAAGCCCGCCGGAGGCACACCGGGACCGTGCAGCCGGCCCAAACCAATGCGGAGCCCGCCGTAGACAGGCGGGCGCTCATCGGCTGGCCCGGCACGGTTACAGCCCGGCGACGCCGGCAGGCGCCTCGGGCTGGAACGCGGGCCGAGGCTTATTTTTCCTCGCTGGCCTGGACCGCAATGAACTGGGTCGCGGCGCCGCGGCGAATCAGCAGCATTACCGTCTGGCCCGGCTTGGTGCCGGCCAGAGCGCGATCCAGGGCCGCGGCGCTGCCGACCTGGACCCGGCCGACCGAGAGGACGACATCGCCCGGACGCACCCCGGCTTCGCCGGCGGCGTCGCCCGGATCGCGGACCACCACGCCCTCGCCGGCCTTGATGCCGAGACGCTGGCGGGTCGCCGCATCGACCTCCTGGGTGACCAGGCCGAGCGGATTGCCGCTGCTGCGCGGGGCGGCCGAGTCGCCCGGTCGGGCCGGCTTGTCCCCACCCGTCAGACCTGCCGCTGCGCCAACGTCCAATTCGCTGACGGCCACGGTGAGTTCGACATTCTTGCCGTCGCGGAATACGCCCAACTTCGCCTTGGAACCGGGAGGCAGGTTACCGATGAGCGGCGGCAGGTCGCTGGACTCGTGCACCGGCGTGCCATTGACCGAACGAATGACGTCGCCCGGCACCAGACCGGCCTTGGCCGCGGGGCCGCCTTCGAGCACCTGGTTGACGAGCGCGCCGCTGCTGTCGGGCAAGCCGAACCCGGCGACCTTTTCGCTGGTGAGAGGCTCGACCACCACGCCCAACTGGCCGCGACTGACCTTGCCCTTGGCACGCAACTGCTCGGCCGAATTCATCGCCACGTCGATCGGGATCGCGAAGCTCACGCCCATGTAGCCGCCGGAGTTCGAGAAGATCTGCGAATTGATGCCGACCACTTCGCCGCTGGTGTTGAGCAGCGGGCCGCCCGAGTTACCCTGGTTGATCGCGACGTCGGTCTGGATGAAGGGCACATAGCGCTGATCGGCATAGGGGTTGCTGCGCCCGACCGCGCTGACGATGCCGGCGGTAACCGAATGGTCCAGGCCGAACGGCGAACCGATCGCGACCACCCACTGCCCGGCCTTGGTCTGGCCGGCGCCGGCGGCGCGCAGGAACGGCAGGCCCTTGGCGTCGATCTTGAGCAAGGCCACGTCGGACTGCTCATCGCTGCCGATCACCTTGGCCTTGAGCTCGCGACGGTCGGTCAGCTTGACCGTGACCGTGTCGGCGCCGTCGACGACGTGATGGTTGGTCAGCACATAGCCGTCCTGCGAAATCAGGAAGCCGCTGCCGATCGAACGACCGCCGCCGCGCGGCTGGCGCGGGCCCTGCTGGCCCGGCCCGGGCATGCCCGGCATGCCTTCCGGGCCGAAGAAGCGGCGGAAGAACTCGGGAATCTGCTCCTCGTCCGGCATGCCGTTATTACGCGCCACCCGCTTGGGGGTGACCTCGGCGCTGATGTTGACCACCGCCGGGCCGACCCGCTGCACCAGATTGGTGAAATCGGGCAGACCGGCGACCAGGGGAGCCGCGGGTGTCGCCGACGGCGGCGGCGCGATCGGGGTGGTCGGCGCCTGCGCCGTGCAGGCCACCGGCAGCGCGGCGATGATCGCGCCGACCAGGGCCAGGGAATGCAGCGGGCGGCTGCCGGCTGCGGTGCTCTTCGGAAGGCTGTTCATCAGGGGACGGATCATGGGGAGCGGCCTCGAAACGACGTGGATTTTCCGGAAAAAAGACAACAGGTCGCCTGGCGCGGCGGAGCCGCGCATTCGACGAAGGGGGACTGCCCGGCCGGCGGCCGCGGCAGGCAAGGAGGGATCAGGGCTGCGGCTGCGGCCGTTGCGTGGCTTGCGACCGTGCCCTGGCCTCTTCGGCCTGGGTTGCGGGCTCGAAGGGGTAGAACGATTGCGAGGCGCTGCCGCCGTTGCCGACGCTGCCGTAACCGGCGGTATAGCTGCTGCCGCCAGAATAATTGGGCAGGACCGCGCGCGGCCACGGGCGCGCCGCGGGCGATTCGCTCGGCTGCGGCCGGAACGGGTTGGCGTGGACGGCATCGGCCGGCAGCGGGGAGGCGCTGGCGACCGCGACGACTTGCACCGGTGCCTCGGCCGCACGCTCGGAGGCGCGCAGGGCGGCACGCTGGCTTTGGCCGCGCGAACGGCGTTCGGCCAGACGGCGCGGGATTTCGGCCACCGCGACCGCACCGGCCAGCGCCGAGGCGTCGCCGGAGGTCAGCGCGGCCTCGGGCTGGGCGGGGTCGGACCGGACCGGCGCCGCAGCCAGGGCTGCCAGTGCCTGCTCGGCCGGTGCCGGAACGGGCGTCGGTGCCGGTGCCTGGCTGGCCGGAGCGCTCTGCGCCGCGACCTGGGCCGGGTCGGCCGCAACGCCGGTCGAATCGTCGGAGAACGGACGCGCCACGAACAAGGCCGCCACTGCGACCGAAGCCGCCAGGGCGCCGCCGATCCAGCCGCGACGCGAGCCGCCGGCCCGACGCGGGGTGATACCGGCCTCGGCCTTGCCCGCCAGCGAGGCTTCCTGTGAACGCAGCATCGCCGCTTCGGCGGCGACCGCCGCGGCCACGCGCCCGGCGAAATCGTGCCCGGCAGCGCCGCTGACCTTGCCGCGCAGCACGTCGCCGCACAGCTGCCAGCGGCCGCAGGTGTCGCGCCACTGCACATCGTGACCGAGCCGCTTCAGCGCGAAGCGCGCGGCGTCGCCATCGAGCTCGCCGTCGAACAGCGCGCTCAGGTTCTCGCGATCATCGCCATGGAGAGTAGTAGACGTCATCAGTGGGCGCGCTCCCGGGTGTCTTGATTGTCCAGCAAAGGCCGAAGTTCGGTGTCGATGGCCTCGCGGGCGCGGAAAATCCGCGAACGCACGGTGCCGATCGGGCAAGCCATCTTCTGCGCGATTTCCTCGTAGCTCAGGCCGTCCACCTCGCGCAAGGTGATGGCGGCCCGCAATTCTTCCGGCAACGAATCCACCACCCGCATCACCGTGCGCTCGATCTCCTGGCGCAGCAGCTCGTGCTCCGGGGTATCGGTGTCGCGCAGGCGGATGCCCGTATCGAACTGCTCGGCGTCGCCGGCGTCGATGTCGTCGGTGGGCGGCCTGCGGTTCTGGGCAACCAGATAGTTTTTGGCGGTATTCACGGCGATCCGGTGCAACCACGTATAGAACTGGGCGTCGCCGCGGAAATTCGCCATCGCGCGGTAAGCGCGGATGAAGGTTTCCTGGGCCACGTCCTGGCATTCGCTCCAGTCGGGGATGTAGCGCCCGATCAGCGCGGTGATCCGATGCTGGTACTTGCGCACCAAGGCATCGAACGCTGCGCTGTCGCCACGCTGGACACGCCTGACCAGCTCCTGGTCCAACTCATTCTCGGCCATGCCGCGCCGGCACTCCTGTCAGCTCGGCAATAGCCGAACAATGGGACAACCCTGTCGGGGGAAAAGTTCAATCGCGGCATTAATGGGGCCGCCGGCGGTCGCCCGCAACCGCCAAGTGTCACATGAGGGCCCGGGGGCCTGTCGACACGGGCGATTTGACGGCAGTGAAACAAGATCGGGATGATAGCGGCTTCCCATACCTGAACGGATGGTGCGGCATGACTGCAGCCCTCGACGGACTCCCCGCTTTTGACGGGCTCCGCGCCCGCCATTGGCACACCGAATTGCGCGAGGACGGCGTACTGGTGCTCTCGTTCGACCGCGAAGGATCGCCGGTCAACACCTTCGCCCAGGAAGTGCTGATCGAACTCGACGGCCTGCTGGAGCGCCTCGCCCTGGACCCGCCCAAGGGCCTGGTGCTGCGCTCGGCCAAGAGCAGCGGCTTCGTCGCCGGTGCCGACATCAAGGAATTCCAGAGCTTCGACGAGAAAGGCACGGTCGGCGACGCCATCCGTCGCGGCCAGCAGGTGTTCCAGCGCCTGGCGGAACTGCCCTGCCCTACGGTCGCGGCCATCCACGGCTTCTGCATGGGCGGCGGCACCGAGATCGCCTTGGCTTGCCGTTACCGCGTCGCCAGCAGCGACGCCTCGACCCGCATCGGCCTGCCCGAAGTGAAGCTCGGCATCTACCCGGGCTGGGGCGGCAGCGTGCGCCTGCCGCCGCTGGTCGGCGCACCGGCCGCGTTCGACATGATGCTGACCGGCCGCACCCTGTCGGCCTCGGCCGCGCGCGCGATCGGCCTGGTCGACAAGATCGCCGAGCCCGCGGTGCTGGTCGACACCGCCGCCGGCATCGCCCTGCGCGGCGCCGAACGTCCGTTCAAACAACGCTTCATGGGCTGGGCCAGCAACACCTGGCCGGCGCGCAAGATCCTCGCGCCGATGCTGGTCAAGCAGGTCGCCCGCAAAGCGCGCAAGGAGCACTACCCGGCGCCCTACGCCCTGATCTCGACCTGGGAGCGGACCGGCGGCGGCGTACAGGCCAAGCTCGCCGCCGAACGCAAGTCCGTGGTCAAGCTGTCCTCCACCCCGACCGCGCGCAACCTGATCCGCGTGTTCTTCCTGCAGGAACGGCTCAAGGGCCAGGGCGGCAAGGAGCACGGCATCAAGCACGTGCACGTGGTCGGCGCCGGCGTGATGGGCGGCGACATCGCGGCGTGGTCGGCCTACAAGGGCTTCGAGGTCACGCTGTCCGATCGCGAACAACGCTTCATCGACGGCGCGCTCGAACGCGCCCAGGAGCTGTTCGCCAAGAAGGTCAAGGACGAGGCCAAGCGCCCGGCCGTGGCCGCGCGCCTCAAGGGCGACCTGGGCGGCGAAGGCGCCGACCTCGCCGACCTGGTGATCGAGGCGATCATCGAGAAGCCCGAAGCCAAGCGCGAGTTGTACGACCAGATCGAACCGCGCATGAAACCCGATGCGCTGCTGACCACCAACACCTCGTCGATTCCTCTCGACGAACTGCGCGAGCACATCCGCCGCCCGGCCCAGTTCGGCGGCCTGCATTACTTCAACCCGGTCGCCTTGATGCCGTTGGTGGAGATCATCCGCCACGACCGCATGGCGCCGGAGACCGAACAACGCCTGGCCGCGTTCTGCAAGGCCATCGACAAGCTGCCGGTGCCGGTCGCCGGCACGCCGGGCTTCCTGGTCAACCGCGTGCTGTTCCCGTACATGCTCGAAGCCGGAACCGCCTTCGCCGAGGGCATCCCGGGCCCGGCGATCGACAAGGCCGCGGTCAAGTTCGGCATGCCGATGGGCCCGATCGAGCTGATCGACACCGTCGGCCTGGACGTCGCCGCCGGCGTCGGCGCCGAACTCGCGCCCTTCCTCGGCCTGAGCGTGCCCCCGGCGCTGAGCAACGTCGAGCCGGGCAAGCGCGGCAAGAAGGACGGCCAGGGCCTGTACAAATGGGAGAACGGCCGCGCCCAGAAGCCGGAGCTGTCGAAAGACTACAAAGCGCCGAACGATCTCGAAGACCGCCTGATCCTGCCCTTGATCAACGAAGCCGTGGCCTGCCTGCACGACGGCGTGGTCAGCGACGGCGACCTGCTCGACGCCGGCGTCATCTTCGGCACCGGCTTCGCCCCGTTCCGCGGCGGCCCGATCCAGTACGTTCGCGAAAACGGCCCCGACGCCGTGCTCGCGCGTCTCAAGCAATTGCAGGCCCGCTACGGCGACCGTTTCGCGCCCCGCCCCGGTTGGGATTCGCCGCTGTTGCGCAAGTAAGCGCAAGCGATCCTGCAAACGAAGAAGCCGCGCAACGCGCGGCTTCTTCGTTTACGCACCACGCGCCAGCCGTTGCCGTTGCCGTTGCCGTTGCCGTAAAGATTTTGCTGTAGCCGTGGCTGTGCGACGTTTAGAACTAGCGAAGGCAATCGAAGACCCGGAGGGCGGCCCGCATGGATGCGGGCCGTTTTTCATCGGGACAGGGATGTCCCGTATGAAAAATCCCTGCGTTGGCATCGAACATGCGGGCCTGTGATTCAAAGAGAAGCATTTTTCTTTGGTTACCTTTCTTTTGTTGCTTATGACAAAAGAAAGTAACCCGCCGCTTTAGTGGCGGAAGCTTTTGGCGTTTGATCCTGATCTTGAGCTTGCTTGACCGATGCGTCGCTAGGCCATCGCAGCGCGGTCGCGGCTCGCGCCGCTCCTACCCGGCGACGGTGCACTCCTTCGATCGACCACTAAAGCGTTGCAGACTCTGCGCGTCCCTTGGTCGCGGCTCGCGCCGCTCCTGCCCTGACGGGCCACGGCCGGCATCGGCGCGAGATTGATGCACCGCGGTCGCGGCTCGCGCCGCTCCTACCCCCGCGACGGCGCACGCCTTCGATCAATCACCAAAGCGTTGTGGACTCTGCGCGTCCCGCAGTCGCGGCTCACGCCGCTCCTACAGGGGGTGGAGTCCGAGCACTGGCTACTCATCAAACTAATGCAAAACGATCGCCCCGATTACATCGTATGCGTCGGCCGCTCCGAATTGAGCGTACCCGCCAGCAGCGCCTCGATCTTGCCCTTGACCGCATCGCCCTCGGCGGTCTCGGCGAACTGGATGCCGATGCCGGCGGCGCGATGGCCCTGGGCGCCGGTCGGGGTCACCCACACCACTTTGCCGGCGACCGGCATGCGTTCGCTGGATTCGGGCAGGGTCAACAACAGGAACACTTCGTCGCCGAGGAAATAACGCTTGGGCGTGGCGACGAAGATGCCGCCGAACTTCAGGAACGGCATGTAGGCGCTGTACAGCGCCGCCTTGTCCTTGATCGTCAACGACAGGATGCCCTGTCGCGCTGCGCCTGCCGTTGCATTCATGCCTTGCTTCCTCCTGCGGCGCGACGGGCTTCGTCGTTGCGCCACGCCATCAACAATTCGATCACGGCCAGATCGGCGCGGACCGTGGTCCGCAACAGGTCGCGGGTGCGGTTGGCGCGATCGAACCAAGCCGCAAGACTGCGCGCGCGGGCGGGGTCGGTCAAGCCGTTGGCGGCCTCGGCAAGCGCGATGTCGGACGCGTGTCGCAGACGCAGCACCGCCTGTTCGTCGCCGACCCAGCGTTGCGCGACTTCCTGCGCCGAGGTCTCGCCGCGGCCGAGCTTGGCCAGGTCGGCGGCGACTTCGCGGCGCAGCTTGAGCCCGTCGCCGGTCAGCCACTCATGGGCCAGGCCGGGGTGGCCGCGCGCGGCATCGAAGGCTTCGCTTGCGGCCGCCTCGCTGTGCCCCTGCGCCTTCAACCAGGCCAACGATTCGTCCTGCGGCGGCAGGCGGAACTCCAGGCGCTGGCAGCGACTGCGGATGGTCGCCGGCAAACGCGCCGGATGCGAACTGACCAGCCACAGATAACGCCCCGGCACCGGCTCTTCCAAGGTCTTCAGCAAGGCGTTGCAGGCAGCGGTGTTGATGGCGTCGGCGGGGTCGAGCAGGATGATCTGGGCGCCGCCGTACTGCGGGGTCAGCGCGAGGCGCTCGGACAGATTGCGGATCTGCTCGATGACGATCTCGGTGCGCAGCCGGGTGCCTTCCTTGTTCGGGATGAAGCTGACGAACTGGTAGTCGGGATGAGTGCCGGCCGCCAGCAACAGGCAACTGCGGCAGGTGCCGCAGGGCTCGCCGTCGGCATCGCGTTCGCGGCACAGCAAGCCGTGCGCGAGGCGTTCGGCGACGGCGCGCTTGCCGAGTTGGGCCGGGCCGCAAAACAACAGTCCATGCCCCAGGCGCCCGGCGTCGATCGAGGCCTTGGCCTGGTCGTAGATGCGGCGCTGCCAGGGGGCGAAGGTGGCGACGCTCATCGTGCCGCCTCGAACGCCGGCGCCGCCGCGATGGTGCGGCGCAGACGCTCCACCGCCTGTGCGGCGACCGTGTCGGCGGGCTGGCTGGCGTCGATCAAGCCGAAGCGCTCCGGCTCGGCGGCGGCGCGCTCGCGATAGGCCTGGCGCACGCGCTCGAAGAAATCGTTGCGCTCGCTCTCGATGCGGTCGGCCGCGCCGCGTCCGCGTACGCGCTGCAGACCGATCTCGACCGGCACGTCGAGCAGCAGAGTCAGGGCCGGACGAATGCCGACCACGCGCCGCTCCAGCTCGGCGATGAACGCCGGGTCGAGCCCGCGTCCGGCGCCCTGGTAGGCATAGCTGGCATCGGTGAAGCGATCGCTGACCACCCAGGCGCCGCGTTCGAGCGCCGGCAGGATCGCGGTCGCGACATGCTGGGCGCGCGCGGCGAAGGCGAGCAACAACTCGGTCGCCGGCGCCGCGGGTTCGTGATGGGTATCGAGCATCAGCCCGCGGATCTGTTCGGCCAGCGGGGTGCCGCCGGGTTCGCGCGTGTATACCGCCTCGATGCCGGCGGCCTCGAAGGCGCCGCGCAGGGCCGCGAGCACGGTCGACTTGCCGGCGCCCTCGCCGCCCTCGAGGGTGACGAAACGCGCGTGCGTGGGCAGGCTCATCGCGCGCTCCCCGGGGCCGACGGCGTCGCCTGCCCGGCCTCTTCCTGGCGCGCTTCCTCGAGCACAGCCTTGCCTTCCTCGGGCTGGTCGCTGCGGCGTTGCTGGCGATAACGCTGCAGGTACAGACGCACGTTGGCCTGGTGCTCGGCGTAGGTCGCCGCGAACAGGCTGCCGCCGCTGCCGTCGCCGGACGCGACGAAGAACAGCGCATTGCCCGGCGCCGGGTTCGCGCTGGCCTTGAGCGCGCCGACGCCCGGCATCGCGATCGGGGTCGGCGGCAGACCGGCGCGGGTATAGGTGTTGTAGGGCGTGTCGGTCAGCAGATCGCGCTTGCGGATGTTGCCGTCGTAGCTCGGGCCGATGCCGTAGATCACGGTCGGGTCGGTCTCCAGTTTCATGCCGAGCTTGAGCCGGCGCTCGAACAGCCCGGCGATCTGCGGCCGTTCCGAGGCGATCCCGGTTTCCTTCTCGACGATCGAGGCCATGATCAGCAGCTCGGCCGGCGTCTTCAGCACGCTGTCCTTGTCGCGGCCCTTCCAGGCTGCGGCGACGGCGCGGTCCATCGCCTCGTAGGCGCGCTTGAGCACGTCGAGATCGCTGTCGCCGCCGGTGTAGAGGTAGGTCTCGGGCAGGAAGCGCCCTTCCGGATGCTGGCCGGGGTGGCCGATCGCTTTCATCAGGGCGGCATCGTCGAGTTGCGCGGCGTCCTGCTTGAGCAAGGCGGCACGCGCCAGCGCGGCGCGCACGTCGCGCATGTTCCAGCCTTCGACGATAGTGAAACGATGGCTGATGACCTTGCCGTCGCGCATCGCGATCAACAGCTCGCGCGGCGTGGTGCCAGGCTCCAGCGCGTATTCGCCGACCTGCAGGCGCCCGGCCGCGCCGAGCTGCTTGGCCAGCAAACGCCATTCGAGTTGCTGGCCCTCGACGACACCGGCCTGGCGCAGCTTGCGCACCACCGCGGGCAAGGAATCGCCGCGTTCGACGACCAGGCTTTCGCCTTTCTCCAGCCCGCTCATCGGCGAGGCGGCGAAGCCGTCGTAGCGCTGCCACAGCCAGGCGCCGGCCGCGGCCAGGGAGGCCAACAGCAGCAGGATCACGATCAGGCAACCGCAGCCGCGCTTGCGTTTCTTTTCAGCCACGAAACCTCCGTTGTTCGATCCGACCCGCCGCGCGCCGCCACGACCGCGCGGCCGCGGGTGCGGCGGCTCAGCCCTGGGACGGAACGAAGGCGGGATGCGTCGCGCCGAGCCGGTGCCGCAGCCCGGCCACGGCCGGATGCGGCGCCCAATGCCGCTCGCCGAGCCGCGCCACGGGCAGGATACCGCGCGCGGCGTTGCACAGGAAAACCGCGTCGGCGCCCAGCACGTCATCGGCGTTCAGGCGTTGCACCCGAACCTCGGCCAGTTCCATCAGCGCCTGCCGGCACACGCCGGCGACCCCGCTGCGATCCACCGGCGGGGTCAGCCAGGCATCGCCCTGCAACACGAAGAGATTGGCGGCGGTAGCGCAGACCACCGCGCCGGAGGCATCGCGCAGCAGGCCTTCGTCGATCGCCGGATCGTCCCATTCGGCGCGTGCCAGCACCTGTTCGAGCCGGTTGCAGTGCTTCAGGCCGGCCAGGGCCGGCTGTTCGGACAGTTGCAGATCGCACCAGCGCAGGGTCAAACCGCCGGTCGGCGGCGCGGGCGGCAGCGGATGGCGCGAGATCGTCCAGACCGGCTCGGCCTGCGCCGATGGCGCGTAACCGCGGCCGCCTTCGCCGCGGGTCAGGATCAGCTTGAGCACCGCGTCCAGGCCTTCGAGCAGTTGCGCGGCTTCCGAACGGACCTGCGCCGGATCGGGCAAGGGCAGCCGCAAACGCTGCGCACCGCGCGCCAGCCGCGCCCAATGCGCGTCCCACCACGGCAGTTCGCCGCGATGCGCCAGCAGGGTTTCGAACAGGCCGTCGCCATAGGCATGTCCGCGGTCGTACGGCGAGAGCGCATCGACCCGTCGCGTGCCGAGGAATACCCGGGCATCGTTACTTGGCGCAGCGGATGCAGTGGTCGTCATGCCGGCATCGTACGCGCGGCGAATGTCCGGCGCAGCCCTGATGGGAACGGTGCGATCGCGATCGCGACTCCCGGAAAAACAGAAAGCCCGCGACCACCGAAGTCGTCGCGGGCCTTCGCTTGCATCGCCGCAATCAGATGCGCTTGAACACCAGGGTGCCGTTGGTGCCGCCGAAACCGAAGCCGTTGGAGACGGCGATGTCGACCTTGGCGTCGCGGGCGGTGTTCGGCACGTAGTCCAGGTCGCAACCCTCGCCCGGCTCGTCGAGATTGATCGTCGGCGGGATGATGTTGTGATGCAGGGCGAGCACCGAGAAGATCGCCTCGGCACCGCCGGCCGCGCCGAGCAGATGGCCGGTCATCGACTTGGTCGAGCTGACCATGGTCTTGTAGGCGTGGTCGCCGAGCGCGCGCTTGATCGCCAGGGTCTCGGCCAGGTCGCCGAGCGGCGTCGAGGTGCCGTGGGCGTTGAGGTAACCGACCTGGTCGGGATTGATGCCGGCATCCTTGAACGCGGCGGCCATGCAGCGCGCCGGGCCTTCGCCATTCTCGCTCGGTGCGGTCATGTGGAAGGCATCCGAGCTGGCGCCGAAGCCGGCCAGTTCGCAGTAAATGCGGGCGCCGCGCGCCTTGGCGCGTTCGTATTCCTCCAGCACCAGGATGCCGGCGCCGTCGCCGAGGACGAAGCCGTCGCGGTCCTTGTCCCACGGCCGCGAGGCGTGGATCGGATCGTCGTTGCGGGTCGACATCGCCTTCATCGAGCAGAAGCCGCCGACCGAGGTCGGCGAGGAACCGCGCTCGGCGCCGCCGGCGAGAATCACGTCGGCATCGCCGTACTGGATCATGCGCATCGCCATGCCGATCGAATGGTTCGAAGTCGCGCAGGCCGACACGGCGGAGAAATTCGGGCCCTTGATGCCGGTCAGCAGCGAGACCTGGCCGGGCAGCATGTTGATGATGGTGCTGGGCACGTAGAACGGCGAGATCTTGCGCGGGCCGCCCTCGTGGTACTTGATGGTCTGCTCTTCGATGCCGAGCAGGCCGCCGATGCCCGAGCCGATCAGCGCGCCGATGCGCTCGGCGTTGGAGTCGTCGACGACGATGCCGGCGTCTTCCAGCGCCATGAACGACGCGGCGACCCCGTAATGGATGAACTCTTCCATCTTCTTCGCGTCCTTCGGCCCCACCCATTTGGTGATGTCGAAGTCGCGCACCTCGCCGGCGATGCGGGTGGTGAACAAAGCGGGATCGAAATGAGTGATCGGGCCGATGCCCGAGCGGCCGTTGACGATGCCGTCCCAGCTGCTGGCGACGTCGTTGCCGAGCGGGGAGACGAGACCGAGGCCGGTGACGACCACACGGCGGTTGAAGGAACGGTTGGACATGCAACGCTACCTCTGTGGAATCCGTCTTCGGACCTACGCCGGCGTATCCACCGGCCTGAAAAGCACGGGGCCGCAATGCGGCCCCGAGTTGTCACCTGATTCGCGTACTGCACGCATGCCGCAAGCGCCGAAGCACGGGCGGCATGCCTCAGGCGCCTTACGACTTGACGTGCGCCTTGACGTAATCGATCGCCTGCTGCACCGAGGTGATCTTCTCGGCTTCTTCGTCCGGAATCTCGCACTCGAACTCTTCTTCGAGCGCCATCACCAGCTCGACGGTGTCGAGCGAATCAGCGCCGAGATCGTCGACGAACGAAGCGTTGTTGGTGACTTCTTCTTCCTTGACGCCAAGCTGTTCGACGACGATTTTCTTGACGCGTTCTTCGATGCTGCTCATGGATGCTGCTCCTCCCGTGAGGGGTTTTTCGATGGAATAGTCTAATGGAATCGGGAGGTTTCGCGAGGGCCGCCGGCCTTTCGACGAAACTCCTTTGGGTTCAATCGCTTACAGCCTACGCCAAAGGCTCAGGGCATGTACATGCCGCCATTGACGTGCAGTGTTTCGCCGGTGATGTAGGCCGCGCCGGGGCCGGCCAGGAACGCCACCGCACGGGCGATGTCGGCCGGTTCGCCGAAGCGGCCCAGCGCGATCTGGTCGAGCATGCCCTTCTTCGCCTCTTCGGGCAGCTCGCGGGTCATGTCGGTATCGATGAAACCGGGGGCGACCACGTTCACGGTAATGCCGCGGCTGCCGATCTCGCGCGCCATCGACTTGCTGAACGCGATGATGCCGGCCTTGGCCGCCGCGTAGTTGGCCTGGCCGGCGTTGCCGGTCACGCCGATCACCGAGGCGATGTTGATGATGCGGCCCTTGCGCGCCTTCATCATCGAGCGCATCACCGCCTTGCTGGTGCGGAACACGCTGGTGAGGTTGGTGTCGAGGATGGCCTGCCAGTCCTCGTCCTTCATGCGCATCAGCAGGTTGTCGCGGGTAATGCCGGCGTTGTTGACCAGGATCGAGATCGCGCCGATTTCCTTGGACACGCCGTCGATCAGGGCCTCGATCGAGGCCGCGTCGGCGACATCGACGACGCGGCCGTGACCGCCGCTGGCGGCCAGGCGCGCGGCGATGGCCTGGGCGCCGGCTTCGCTGGTCGCGGTGCCGACGACGGTGGCGCCCTGGGCAGCCAGTTCGTCGGCGATGGCCGCACCGATGCCGCGGCTGGCGCCGGTGACCAGGGCGATCTCGCCCGAAAGCGGGGACGTGCTCATGCTTGCTTCACTCCGTATTGCCGCTGGCTCATGGGGTGCTGGCGGGTGGGTTGCGACGCATCCGATGCCGCGGCCGTCTCGTCGCACGACCCCGCCGCCTCGCGCTCGCACCGCGATTTTGCGCGGCCAAGCCTACAGGCTGGGGTCGAGGTTGAGTAGCGCGAATCGGTGACAGTCGGGACGCGGTCGTGGGTTCAGCGCCAGTCGGCCAGGGCGGTCGCGAAATCCGCCGGCGTGCCGATGGCGCGACCCTCGAGGGACTTGTCGATGCGCTTGACCAGGCCGGCGAGGACTTTGCCGGGGCCGCATTCGGCGATGCGGACCACGCCGCGCGCGGCCAGCGCCTGCACGCAACCGGTCCAACGCACCGGCAGGTACAGCTGCTGCACCAGGGCGTCGCGGATCGCATCGACGCCTTCGTGGACCTGCGCATCGACGTTCTGCACCACCGGCAGCGACGGCGCCTGCCACTGGATGCCGGTCATCGCCTCGGCGAGACGATTGGCGGCCTCGCGCATCAACGGCGTGTGCGAAGGCACACTGACCGCGAGCTTGACCGCCTTGCGCACGCCGGCTTCGGCCAGGCGCGTGAGCGCCTTGTCGACCGCGTCGGCATGACCGCCGATGACGATCTGGCCCGGCGAGTTGTAATTGGCCGGCACCACGACCTGGGCGCCCGACACTGCCGCGCAGATCTCTTCGACCAAGGCGTCTTCGGCGCCGAGCACGGCCGCCATCGCGCCGGTGCCGGCGGGTGCGGCGTCCTGCATGAATTGTCCGCGCAGACGGACCAGATGCGCGCCGTCGCGCAGCGACAAGGCGCCGGCTGCGACCAGCGCGCTGTACTCGCCGAGGCTGTGCCCGGCCAACACCGCCGGCTGCGCTCCGCCCTGCGTCTGCCATACCCGCCACACCGCCACGCCCGCGGCCAACAGCGCCGGCTGGGTGTATTCGGTGCGGTTGAGCATTTCCTCGGGGCCGGCCTGGCTCATGGCCCAAAGATCGACGCCGGCGCCCTCGCTGGCCTCGGCGAAGGTTTCGCGGACCTGCGCATGCAGTTCCGACAACTCGGCGAGCATGCCGAGCGATTGCGAGCCCTGGCCCGGGAAGACGAAAGAAAGCTGCTGATCGGTCACGCGTGCTGCCGGATCGGTAAGGATGCGGAATGATACGGGCGAACCGCCGGGATCGTCTGTACTCGGCGGTACGGCGTCACATCGCGTCGCAGAAGGTCGCGATCCGAAGGGAAACGCGGCGCGGCCGCACCGGGCGCCCTGGGACGCCTGGCTTGACCGTTCTTCGCCTTTGCCGTTGCCGTTGCCGTTGCCGTTGCCGTGAAAGCTTGGCGCAGTAGCGAACTCGCGAGAACGCCTGGAGACCCAGAGGGCGCCGCACAGGACGTGCGGCGTTTTCCGATAAGACAGGGACGTCTTATCGGAAAATCCCGGCGCGCGCATCGCACTCGTGGCCTGTGCCCTTGCAAGGAGAGCCCTTTTCTTTGGTTACCTTTGACCGAAGGGAATCCAGACGGACTTTTGGGCTCCGCAAAAGAAAGTAACCCGGCCGCTTTAGCGGACGGAAGCTCTGCTCTTGCTTCAAGGGAACGCCGTAGGCCGGCAGGACGTGGTCGCGGCTCGCGCCGCTCCTACCCTCGCGACGGCACGCCGCTTCGATGAATAGTATCGGCGGTGCGGCTCCTGCACGTCCCTAGGTCGCGACTCACGTCGCTCCTACAGGTATGACAGCTCTGAACTTGCTTGGGATTTTCAGAAGCAAGATCAAACGATAAGAGCTTCCGCCACTAAAGCGGCGGGTTACTTTCTTTTGTCTAAAGCAACAAAAGAAAGCTAACCAAAGAAAAATGCTTTTCTTTGAATCACAGGCCCGCACGAGCGATGCATCCGCGGGGATTTTTCATACGGGACATCCTTGTCCCGATGAAAAACGGCCTGCATCCATGCAGGCCGCCCTCCGGGTCTTCGATTGCCTTCGCGAGTGTCAAGCCGCGCACAGCAACAGCACCAGCAAGGGCAACGGCAACGGCTGAGCCTTTACGGCAACCGCCGTCGCCGCTCTTGGGTAGGAGCGGCGCAAGCCGCGACCACGACAATGATGAGCCTGCGTCGCCACATGAAAGAGGTCGCGGCTCACGCCGCTCCTACAGGCCGGTCACGAAAAAACCGAACCCCGGAAACACGAAGGCCGGCCTACGACGAAGTCGTGGCCGGCCCAGTGGTCGCGAATGCGCCGCCGATGACTCAGTAGCGCAGCAGCGCCGAACCCCAGGTGAAACCACCACCGAAGGCTTCGAGCAGCAGCAGCTGACCGCGCTGCACCTTGCCCGAACGCACCGCCTCGTCCAGCGCCAACGGCACCGAACCCGAGGAAGTGTTGCCGTGACGGTCGACGGTCACAATCACGCGATCCATCGGCATGTCCAGGCGCTTGGCCGTGGCTTCGATGATGCGCAGGTTGGCCTGGTGCGGAATCAGCCAGTCGATCTCGTGGCGATCCAGGCCGTTGGCTTCGAGGGTCTCCTCGACCACCGAGTCCAGCGCCTTGACCGCGTACTTGAACACTTCGTTGCCGGTCATCAGCACCTTGACGCCGGCGTTGTGCTCTTCGGGCTTGAAGCCGACCGAAACGCCGACCGGGTTCCACAGCAGTTCCTTCTTGCCGCCGTCGGCGTGCATGTGGGTGCTGAGGATGCCGGTCTCGCTGTCGGCCTTCAGCACCACCGCGCCGGCGCCGTCGCCGAACAGCACGCAGGTGCCGCGATCGTTCCAGTCGAGCATCCGGGTCAGGGTTTCCGAACCGACCACGAGCACGGTCTTGGCCGCGCCCGACTGCACGAACTTGTCGGCGATGGTCAGCGCATAGACGAAGCCCGAGCAGGCGGCATTGACGTCGAACGCCGCGCAGCCGTTGGCGCCGAGACGGTGCTGCAACAGGCAAGCGGTGGACGGGAAGATGAGGTCCGGCGTGGTCGTGCCGACCACGATCAGGTCGATCTCCTGGGCCGATACGCCGGCAGCTTCGAGCGCGCGCACGGAAGCGTGATAGGCCAGGTCGCAGGTCGTCTCGCCTTCGGCGGCGATATGGCGCTCGCGGATGCCGGTGCGGCTGACGATCCATTCGTCGCTGGTATCGACCAGCTTGGCCAGGTCCTGATTGGTCAGCACCTTTTCCGGCAGGTAGCTGCCGGTACCCGCGATGCGGGCGTAAATCCGATCTGTCATCACCACTCCGCGGCGTTGCCGTATACGTACCGGAGGACCGATGACGCTCCGAACGCCGCGATAGCGTTATGGAACGCAGGCCGCCGGAATGTGCTTCATAAAAGCTAACGTGCTTTTTGGAAGCATGGCCTCTTGGAAGCATGGCTTCTCAGAAGCAAGGACCGCCAGCACGGGCTGGCGGTAGAACGATAGCGCGATGACCGTCGGCGTGCCGACGGCAGCGCGCGCCTTCATCCAGGCGCGCGGCGCGGCATGCGGACGAAGCTTATTCTTCGTCGGCGATGCGGGTCTTGGTCTCGATCACCTTCTTGCCACGGTAGTAACCGTCGGCGGTGACGTGGTGGCGGATGTGGGTCTCGCCGGTGGTCGGGTCGGTGGCCAGCTGCTTGCTGGTCAGCGCGTCGTGGGCGCGGCGCTGGCCGCGGCGGGACGGGGAAACGCGGGACTTCTGAACAGCCATGGTCTTGCTCCGGAAAAGCGGTGGAAACCTGAGGTGGATAGCGTAAGCCCGATTAGCAGGAGCGGCTTGCGATTCGCCTGCAGGTCGGAGTGGATCTGAATGGTGGTGCTAAGGGTAAAACCGGGTCTTGCTCAATTCTTCTTCAGCGCCGACAGCGAGGAAAACGGGTTCGCGCTGTCGAGCTCTTCCTGCGGGGCCGGCCAGTCGCGCTCGACCGACTCGCTGCCGGGCGCGATCGGCACCACCGGTACGGCGAGGATCAGTTCGTCCTCGACCAGCTCGGAGGCGCGCAACATGCCGTCTTCGGGCATCAGCAGCGGCTCGTAGCCCGGCGGCAGCGCGGCTTCGTCCGCCTCTTCGCGGATCAGGCCGAGCCGTTGGACCATCTGCACCGGCAGCAGGAAACGCTCCAGGGTGCGCTGGCACAACAGCGGCAACTGCGTGTCGATCTTCAACTCGACATAGGGCACCTGCAGTTCGTCGGTGTCGAAGTCCAGGGAAAACCGGACTTCGCCCTCGGTATCGAGCAGACTGCCCTGCAACCGGGTCAGCGCCGACAACGGCAAACGACCTTCCACGCCGCGCCGTGCCGCCACCAGGCGCCAGGCATCCAGAACTTCGGGCACCCGCCCAGATGGCACATCGGCTGACATAAGCCGCGGAATGTTAGAGACGCAGCCCCCCGCTGTCAAACCGTAACCCCAGGCCGGCGCAGGGATTTGCCGTCGGCCGGCCCGGGCGTGCAGACTGCCGGCCCCGCCCGTGCACCGAGCCCGACCTTGACGACCCTCCTGCTGCTGAGCCTGGCCGCACTGGCGGCCTTGGCGGTTTCGCTGGGCATGCGCTACTTCCCGAGCCGCCGCGAGCGCGCGGTGCGCGAACTGCTGGACGCCGCCGACGCCCTGGAAGCCAGGCTGCGCCTGGCCCGGGCCGAAATCGAAGCGGTCGCCGGCGACGAGGGCCGCGACCCGGTCGCCGATGCCATGCGCGAGATGCTGCGCCAGCGCCTGTGGCTGCGCGACCACGGCCGCCAGGCCAGCGTCGCCCAGTTGGCCGAGGTGCGGACCTCGATCGACGAGGCCCGCAGCCGGATCGATCAGCAGCTGAACCAGATCGAACAGGCGCGCGCGCCGCTGGCCTGAACCGGCCGGCCGTCGCCTCTGCCCGGCCCGCCAGCCCGGCTCGATCCGGGCCGCCTAATCTCTCCTTCTTTCGGGTCTCCGATGTCCGCGCGACTGATCCTGGCCTCCACCTCCGTCTATCGCCGCGAGCTGCTGACCCGGCTCGGCCTGCCTTTCGACAGCGCCCGTCCCGAGACCGACGAGACCCCGCAGCCCGGCGAGGCTCCGCTCGCCCTGGCCGGCCGACTGGCGGTGGCCAAGGCCGCCGCGGTCGCCGCGCTGCAGCCCGGGGCCTGGGTGATCGGCTCGGACCAGGTCGCCGAGTTCGACGGCCGTCCGATCGGCAAGCCCGGCGGCCGCGACGGCGCCCTCGCCCAGCTCGGCGCGATGTCCGGCCGCGAGGTGCGTTTCCTGACCGGGCTGTGCCTGCTGCGCCACGGCGAGGCACCGAAGACCGCGCTCGACGTGACTACGGTGCGCTTCCGCGAACTGAGCGCGGAGGAGATCGCGCGCTACGTCGACGCCGAGCAACCCTACGACTGCGCCGGCAGCTTCAAGTCCGAAGGCCTCGGCATCGCCCTGTTCGACGCGATCGAATCGCAGGACCCGACCGCGCTTATCGGGCTGCCGCTGATCGCCACCGCGCGCCTGCTGCGCGAAGCGGGCTATCGGCTGCCCTGAGATCGCTGCGCTCGCCGGCGACGGCTCGCGAGCGCATCGGATCCGCTAAAGACCGGCGCCGACTCAGCGGCGCACCTCGATCAGCTGCTCGGCCCAATCCTCGACGCTGCCGTCGCGCCCGTGCAGGCGCAGGCCCAGCCAATGCCGGCCGGGCGGTTCGGCGTCGAGGCGCACCTTGGCATCGAAGCCGACCCGCGGATGCTGCGGATCGTTCGACACCTGCCAGTAACTGCGCACGCCGGGCAATTCGCGGCCGTAACTCGCCTGAGCGACGACGCGGCCGTCGAGCATGATGTCCACGCGCGCCAGGCCGACGCCGTCCTTGAACGCCCAACCGCTGACGTCGAACTCGCGACCGACCTTGCGACCCGGCAACGGTGCATCGACCCACGCCATCGCCGGCGTCGTGCAATCGCCTTCGCGCTTGGCGCCGTCGAGCGCGAACAGGGCGAAACGCTGGCGGCCGTGATCGACATTGAGCATCTGCGGCGGCGGCAAGGGGCCGACCATCGCGCACAGTTGGTGATAGCGGCGCAACAGGTTCTTGTATTCGACCTCGGTGGCGCCGACCACGAGCAGCACCGGCGCGGTGCCCCACTCGGCGCGTCCGGCGCTTTGCAAGCCCCACAACCTCAGCTGCGGCGCGCGCCCGTGCTTGTGGTTGATCGGGTGGTCGAGCACGGCGATGCTCGGATCGCCGAGCGCGAAACCGAGTTCGGCGCCGACCTTGAAGTTGTCGGCGACGATGCGCGTGCCCGGCGGCATCGAGCGCTGGCGTTGCCGCACCGCATCGGCGAGTTCGCCCCAACCGGCAAAGTTCGACGGATACCACTTCTCGCCGGCGCTGCGCGCGCGCAGGCCGGGCACCGAAACGACCAGGTAGTAGGCGAGTATCGCCAGCAGCGCCACGCAGGCGACCGCTGCAGTGAGCCGGCGCGCCCATCGCGGCCATCCCGCCAGTACGCCCGGCAGCAACGGCAACAAGGCCATGAAGCCCGGCAACGGCCAGTGGAAACTGACTCGCTCGGTATCGGCGAAGAAACCCAGGACGAAGAAGCCGAGCACGATCAAGCTGCCGAACAAGGCGAAGTAGCGGGTGATCGGCGACGCCGCGCGCGCGCCCCGGGCGCCGGCGAGGGCCAAGGCGATCAGCAACGGCGGGGTGACCAACAAGGCCTGGATCGCGACGAACCACAGGCCTTCGGCATGAAACGACCAGGGATGCCGGTCGACCAACTGGAAGCGCAGGCCGGCATCGGCGTTGTCCATGTTCCAGGCGACCAAAGGCGCCCAGGCCGAAGCGCCGATCGCCGCGGCGATCACCACGCGCACGTCGCGCAGGGCGCGGCGGCCTTCGGGCAGGCACAGCAGGACCACGCCCCCGACCGCGATCACGGCGATGAAACGGTAGTGACTCAAGGCGCCGAGGGCGAGGCCAGCGGCCAGCTCGACCGCGGCCCGCGCATCGACCTCGCGCAGCAGACGCGCACCGGCGTCCAGGCACAGCAAGGTCGCCAGGGCCATCATCGCGTCGGGCAGCGCCAGCAAGCCCAGGCTGCCCGACAGCGGCAGCAAGACGCCGAAACAACCGGCCACCCAGCCTTGGCGTTCGCCGAATTCGCGCGCGGTGATCCGCGCCAACAACCACGGCACCAGCGCCGACATCGCCAGGAACGGTGCGCGCAGCGCCCAGGCATGCTCGCCGCCGAGTTCGACGCCGAGTCGCGCCAACCAGGCGGTCAGGCCGGGCAGATCGGAATAAGCGGCGGCCGGATGTCGGCCTTCCTGCCAGTAGAACGCTTCGTCGACGAACAGCGGCAATTGGGCGACCACGCCGAACTTGAGCAACAGCACCGCCGCCCACAACACCCAGAACAGGCGCCGTATCGGCTGGGCTTCATCCTTATCCCGCATCGGCACGCGACCTCGCTACACTCTGGATGGGGTTGGACACGCTGCGGCGTCGCCGGTTCATTCGCGACGCTCGCACAACAAGGGGCTGGAGGCCGCAACGGGCGAACCGATCCTATTCGCCGCGGTTTGTTGACGCCGATCCCAGATACTCCGAACGCCTTCGAGACCGCTGCTGCAAAAACGGGGTTCGCACGCGATGATGCGAACCCGCGCTCGGCGCCCGCACTCCGGCGCGATCCGCGCTCGTGCGATGCCTGCGACCGCAAGGGTCGACGGCGGACACGACGCTACAGACACAGGACAGACGCACGATGACGGCAGGCAAGATCACAGCAGCAGGCACGACGGCTGTCCATAACGCGACCATCCTAACCGATGCCCTGCGCCTGGCCCTCGAACAGGCACAGGCCCAGGTCAATGCCCTCGTGCTCGGCAAGGCGCAAGCGGTGCGCCTGGCCTTCGTCGCCCTGCTCTCCGACGGCCATCTGCTGATCGAGGATTTGCCCGGACTCGGCAAGACCACGCTCGCCCATGCGCTGGCCGCGACCCTTGGTCTGGAATTCCAGCGCGTGCAGTTCACCTCCGACCTGTTGCCGGCCGACGTGGTCGGCGTGTCGGTGTTCGACCCGCAATCGCGCCAGTTCCAATTCCATCCCGGCCCGGTATTCACCCAGGTCCTGCTCGCCGACGAAATCAATCGCGCACCGCCGCGCACCCAGAGCGCATTGCTCGAAGCGATGGCCGAACACCAGGTCACCGTCGACGGCCGTACCCATCCGCTGCCCGACCCGTTCTTCGTCATCGCCACCCAGAACCCGGTCGATCTGTCGGGCACCTATCCCTTGCCGGATTCGCAGCTCGATCGCTTCCTGCTGCGCCTGCAACTCGGCTATCCCGACGAGGCCGCCGAACGCGACCTGCTCGCCGGCGCCGATCGCCGCAACCTGATCGCCCAGACCAAGCCGGTGTTGAGCACCGACGACGTGCTGGCGATCCGGCGCGCAGTCGACGCGGTCTACGTCAGCGACAGCCTGATCAACTATGTGCAGGCCCTGCTCGCACGCAGCCGCAAGCACCCCGGCGTGCGCGTAGGCCTGTCGCCGCGCGCCGGACTGGCCCTGCTGCGCGCCTCGCGCGCCTACGCCCTGCTGCTGGGCCGCGCCCACGTCGTGCCCGAGGACGTGCAGGCGTTGTTCGCCGCGGTCGCCTCGCACCGCCTGGTCGCCGAGGCCGACGCCGCGCCCGACATCGCCAAGTCCATCCTCTACGCCGTGACGGTGGATTGAACGCAGCGATGGCGGCGACGCAGGCGCAGGACGATCTCGACCACGGCCCGGTCCGGCCCGCGACACGGCGCTGGAACGCATGGCGCCTGCGCATGATGTCGCTGACGCGTCCGCGCCGGCCCGAGCCCTTGCCGGCGCGCTTCGACCGCCGCCGCATCTACGTGCTACCGACCGGTTTCGGCCTGTTCTACGGCGCCCTGCTCGCGACCATGACCCTGGGCGCGTTGAACTACAACAACAACCCGGCCTTTCTGCTCGCCCTGTTGCTCGGCGGCGCCGGGCTCGCCAGCCTGATCGCGGCGCAGTTGCAACTGACGGGTTTGAGCATCGTCGCGATCGACGCCGAACCGGTGCCGGCCGGCCTGCCCCTGGCCGTGCGTGTGCATGCGCGCGCCGCCCCCGACCGGGTGCGCCGCGGCCTGCGCGTCGACGATCACGGCGCGCTCGGCATCGACGCGGTCGTGCTCGATCTCGAGCAGGGTGCCGGCGAAGCCGAACTGCGCATCGCTACCGAGCGACGCGGTTGGCTCGACCTGCCGCGCTTGCGCATATCGACGACCCGGCCGCTCGGCCTGGCCCGCGCCTGGGCGCACGTCTGGCCGGAAGCGCCGCTGCTGGTCTATCCGACCCCGGAAGCGCATGGCCCGCCGCTGCCGGTCGGCGGCGGCGATCAGGCGGTGACGCGATTGCATCCGAGCGGCGACGACGTTCATCACTTGCGCGCCTACCGTTTCGGCGATGCCCGGCGCGCCATCGCATGGAAGCATTCGGCACGGCGCGACACCCTGCTGGTGCGCGAGTACGAGCAACCGCTCGGCGCCGACGTCGAACTGGAATGGCATCGTCTGACCGGTCTCGGCCAGGAGGCAAGGATTTCGCGCCTGGCGCGCTGGGTCGACGAGGCCGAACGCGACGGCTGCCGTTATCGGCTGAGCCTGCCGAACCAACCCTCGCTCGGCCCTGGCACCGGGCCGGCGCATCGCCACGCCTGCCTGCGCGCACTGGCGCTGATGCCTCATGGCTAAGCCCGCCGCTCCGGCGCTGGAGCCAGTCACCCGCCGTTGGGCCTTGCTGGCCGGCGCAAGTTGTCTGTTGCCGTTACTGCTGCAATTGCCGCTGCAGATCGCCGCGGTGATCGCCGCGGCCGGCGTCGGCATCGGCGTGTTGTCGTGGCGCCGCCCCTTGCCGAGCGCGTTGCGCCTGGTGCTGTTGTTGGCGCTGATCGGCACCGTGCTGATCATGACCGGCTTCGCCCTCGGCCGCGACACCGGTTGCGCCCTGCTCGCGGCGATGTTCGCGCTGAAACCGTCCGAAACCCATACCCTGCGCGACGCGCGCAGCCTGATCGGCTTCGCCCTGTTCGGTCCGTTCGCGACCTTCCTGCTCGACCAGGGGCCGCTGTCGCTCACCCTCGGCCTGGCCGCGGCGATGTTCGCCTTGTCCACCCTGCAACGCCTGGCCGAAATCGAATCGCGCCCGGACCCGCTGCGCGCGGTCGAGCCGGCGCAAACGCATTGGCAACGCCTGCTCGCGATCGGCCGCCTGGTGGCGATCGGATTGCCGCTGGCGCTGGCGGTGTTCTGGTTGTTCCCGCGCCTGAGCTCGCCGTTATGGGGTGTGCCCGAGCGCGCCCTCGCCCGCCCCGGCCTGTCCGACCGGATGAGCCCGGGCGAGATGGTCGACCTGATGAACGACGAGACCGTGACGCTGCGCGCACGCTTTCGCGGCACGGCGCCGCCGACCTCGCAGATGTACTGGCGCGGGCCGGTGCTGTGGAATTTCGACGGCCGCGAGTGGACCCAGCCGCGCTGGTTCCAGGGCCTGCCGGCGGCCCCGATGCGCGCGGGGCGCACCCGTTGGGATTACGAACTCGAAGTCGAACCCACCGACACGCGCCAGTTCGTCTCGCTCGATCTGCCGCGCGAAGCGCCGCCCGGCACGCGCTTGTCGATCGATCACGGCATCTACGCCGACCGTGCGCTGACCTCGTTGAGCCGCTGGCGCCTGCAATCGGCGCCGCCGGCGTCGTACGAGCCGCAGTTGCGCGAAACCCTGCGCCGCGCCGCCCTGTCCCTGCCCAGCGGCTACAACCCGCGCACCCTCGCCCTGGCGCAGCGCTGGCGCGCCGAAGCCGGCAACAACGATGCCGTCATCGTCGACCGCGCCCTGGCGATGATCCGCCGCGAATTCGTCTACACCCTGGCCACGCCCTTGCTCGGCCGGCACTCGGTCGACGAGTTCCTGTTCGATCACAAGGCCGGTTTCTGCGAACACTTCAGTTCTTCGTTCGTGGTCCTGATGCGCGCCGCCGGCATTCCGGCCCGCGTGGTCACCGGCTATGCCGGCGGCTACTTCAACCCGGTCGGCAACTACTGGCTGGTGCGCCGCTCCGATGCCCACGCCTGGGCCGAGGTCTGGCTGCAGGGGCGCGGCTGGGTGCGGGTGGACCCGACCGCCGCGGTCGCGCCGGAACGCATCTACGACACCCTCGCCGACCGCCGCCCCGGCGCCGGCGGGCTGTTCGGCGGCATCGCCGGGGCGACGCCGTTGTTCAACCTCAGCGACTGGCTGCGCCGCGGCTGGAACGATTTCGTGCTCGGTTTCGATGCCAGCCGCCAGCAGCGCATGCTGCAGCCGTTCGGCGTCGACAACCTCGATAGCGGCAAACTGATCGCCCTGTTCGTGCTGTTCGCCAGCCTCACCCTGCTGTGGATGGTCTGGCTCAGCAGCCGCGGCGAGCGCGAGCGCGACCCGGTCCTGCGCGCCTGGCACCGGCTGTCGCGCCGCTATCGCCGCCTCGGCCTGGAGCGCGAGGCGCACGAGCCGGCGCTGGCCTGGGCTGAACGTGTGACCAAGGCCCGCCCGGATTTGGGCGAAAGCCTGCTCCGGCTCAGCCAACATTTCAGCGATTGGCGGTACGCTGGTGGCCAACCCGGGCGGCGCGAGGCCCGAGAACTGCGCAATGAACTGGTCCGGGCGCTACGCGCACACCGCCCCGGCCCCACTGGAGAACGTCGATGAAGCTCCGACTTGCCTTACTCGCTGCCGGCGTCGCGCTGATCAGCGCCTGCGCCTCGCAGCCCAAACCGTTGCAGGGGGCATTCACCGCCCTGACCCCGTCCGACGCCGCGGCCCAGGACAGCACCGGCGCCGTCGTGCGCTGGGGCGGCCGCATCGTCAACGTCGAACCCCAGGCCAACCGCACCTGTTTCGAGATGATCTCGACCCGCCTGGGCGATTCCGGCCGGCCGTACTGGGCCACCGACGACACCGGCGGCCGCTTCCTCGCCTGCCGCGCCGGCTTCTACGACCCGGCCCTGTTCGAGCGCAACCGCGAAGTGACCTTCACCGGCCGCATCTCCGGTTACGAGTCGCGCCGCATCGGCGAATACGACTACCGGTTCCCGAAGCTAGATGCCGACGTGGTCTATCTGTGGCCGGTGCGCGAGCGCGTCGACGTAATCGAACGCCCGGCGCCGTGGCCGTGGTGGGGCTGGTGGTGAGGCACCGCGCAATCGTTTCGCGATTGCGGTAACGAACGAAGGCGCCTGTGGGCGCCTTCGTTGGTTTTGGGACGTGGTTTTGGTTTTGGGGACTTGGGATCGCGAAGGCATGGCTGCACCATGCGCGATGAAGCAAGAGCAGAAGCAAATCCCCCCTGCCCCCCTTTTTCAAAGGGGGAAATGCGTAGGCGTTCGCGACACGATGCGCTCGGCGACGTGCTGCCGGCAAGACTCGGTGAACGACCTCGGCGCCCACTAATGTGAGCAGCAGTACCTGCCGCGTCGAATCAGCGCGGGGTGCCGAAGCGGCCGAGCTGGGCGCCTGCGAGCAGGTGCAGGTGGAGCTGGAACACGGTCTGGCCGCCGTCGCCGTTGCAGTTCATGACCAGGCGATAGCCGTCCTCGGCGAAACCTTCGCGCTGGGCGAACGCCGCGGCGGCATGAGCCAGGCGGCCGACAATCACGGCCTGGTCGGGCTGCAGATCGTTAAGCGTGGCGATCGGCGTCTTCGGCACGAACAGCACGTGCACCGGCGCCTGCGGCGCGATGTCGCGAAACGCGATCAGGTCGTCGTCCTCGTAGACGACGTCGGCGGGAATCTCGCGACGGATGATCTTGCCGAAGATGGTGGTGTCGGTCATGAGAGCCGGGATTCAAGATTGGGGAGTCGGGAATCGTACCGCGCCGCCGACGACGAAACTTGGGCAGTCGCGTGTTTCCCGGCCTCTCGCCGTCCACCTTCGCAGGCCATCGAATCGACCAAGTCGCCAGGCTTCGCTTCAACCGATTCCCAATTCCCGACTCCCAATTCCCGCCCTACTGCGGCACTTCGCTGCGGCTGCCGAAGGCATGCGAGAGGGTGCCGCGGTCGACGTATTCGAGTTCGCCGCCGAGCGGTACGCCATGGGCGAGCCGGCTCGGCCGCACCTGGTGCTGGCGCGCGAGCTGGGCGAGGTAGTGCGCGGTGGCCTCGCCTTCGACGGTGGGGTTGGTGGCGATGATGAGTTCCTGCACCTCGCCCTCGGCCAGGCGCGTGGCCAAGGTGTCCAGGCCGAGCTCGCGCGGGCCGATGCCGTCGAGCGGGCTCAGGCGGCCCTGCAGGATGAAGTACAAGCCGCGATAACCGGTGGCCTGTTCGATCGCCAGCCGGTCGGCCGGCGACTCGACCGCGCACAGCAGATGCGCATCGCGCGAACCGCTGGCGCAGGTCGCGCAGACTTCGGTCTCGCTGAAATCGCGGCAACGCACGCAATGGCCGATCTTCTCGATCGCCTCGGCGAGCGCGTCCGATAAACGCTGGCCGCCGCTGCGCTCGCGTTCGAGCACGTGGTAGGCCATGCGCTGGGCCGACTTCTGACCGACGCCCGGCAACACCCGGAAGGCGTCGATCAGTTGTTCGAGCAGGCGGCTGCTCATGCCTGAGCAGCCGGCGGCAACGGAACGGAACGGACGGTCGTCATCGCGGTCGCTTCGGCTCGCCGGATTATTCGGAGGTCGGAAAACTGCTGCGCGCCATCGGTTCGCGATTCATCGCGCGCACGACGTTCAGGCACAGGATCGCGCCGAGCAGCGGGATCATCCACACCAGCGCCGACTGCAGGCCTTTCTGCAGGCCGGTCAGGTCGGGCTCGCGCCAGACCGTCCAGGTCGCGTACAGATCCAGCCCGAGCAACGCGGCCGCAACCAATGCGGTGGTGACGCCGATATGCAGATTCATCGATGAGCGTCCGCGGTGGCGATCAGAACGGCAGCTTCATGCCCGGGGGCATCGGCATGCCGGCGGTCGCGGCCGACATCTTCGCCTGCGATTCGCTGTTGATCTTGTTGACCGCATCGTTGAACGCCGCGGCGATCAAGTCCTCGACCATTTCCTGATCGGCCAGCACGCTCGGGTCGATGCGCACTTTGCGGCAATCCATGCGGCCGGTCAGGGTCACGCTGACCATGCCGCCGCCGGCGCTGCCGGTGACTTCGATCTTGGCCAATTCTTCCTGGGCGCGCTGCACGTTTTCCTGCATCTTCTGCGCCTGTTGCATGAGTTGGGCGATGTTGCCGCGCATGATGGTCCTGCCTCTTGGTCGTGAAAGTAATCGGTGGATCGAGGCCGCAGTCTGCCGCAGCCTCATGTCGTCGGTGATGTAGTTGGGCCGCAAACCGCGCGGCGCAAGGGTTGCGGTCAGGCCTCGTCGAAGGGACGGATCGAATCCGGCACCACCTTGGCGCCGTGCACGTCGATCAGACGGCGCACGTCGGGGTCGTTCATGAAGCGCTCCTCGGCCGAAGCCTGGCGCTCGTCGCGCGCGCGCAGGTTGCGCGCATGCAGCGATTCGCCGGCCGCGCTGGCCGCTTCGAAGCGGATCTGCGGCGCTGCACCCAGGCGGCTCGCCAAGGCGTCGGCGACCATCTTGATCAAGGCCGGTGCGCGCAGATGGTCGTCGTCGGCCGGCAAGGACAAGGTCAGCACGCCGTCGCCGTAAGCCACGAAACTGGCGTGCTCGGCGAGGATGCGGGCCGGGCCGCGCAGGCCACTGGCATCGACCAGCGCATGCCAGGCGTCGTCGTCGGCGATCGCCCCGGCCGAGGCCGAAGCGGCGCGGGCCGGCATCGTGATCGGCTCGGACGGACGCGCCGGCGCTGTGGGTGCAGAGACGGTCTCCATCCTCGGCACGACGACCGAAGTTTCGCTGTCGGGGCCGGGGCTGCCGAACAGGCTCGGACCCGGATCGACAGGCGCCGTCGGCGGCGCCATGTCGCGCACCGGCTCGGCCGCGGCCTGGGCCGGTACTGCAACCGGCGCTTCCGGGCGCAGCTCGACGCGCTCGGGCGCGGCCGCTCGTTCGACGACCGCTGCCGCCGCCCGGGCCGGCGCTTCGGTTCGGTCCGACACTCGGTGATTGTTCGGCTGGGGCGAAAGCTCTTCGTCCGGCCAAGTCAGCGGAGGGCGGGCCTGCGGCTCGGCATCGGCCTGGGGCTTGGCGGCCACGACCGGTTGCACGCGCGGCGCCGGTTCGGAGGGCGCGGCCACGATCGGCTTAGGTTCCGGCATGGGTTCCGGCTTCGCAGCCGGTGCCGCGACCGGCTCCGGCTGCGGACGCGCCTTGGTCTCCTGCACCGGCGCTTCCGAGGCCGGCGCCTTGCTCGCTTCGAGGTTCGGCGCCGCTTGGCGCCCACCGCCCATCTCGCGCATCGCCGCCGCGGCCTGGGCCGCCGCGCTGGCACTGGCGCTGCGCGCCGGCTCGCTGCGGCCGCCCGACGACGGCGCCGGGCCGGTATCGCCGCCGGCCCCGGCCGGACGGAACGCCAGCATCCGCAGCACGCTCATCTCGAAACCTGCCCGCGGGCTCGGCGCCAGCGGTAGATCGCGGCGGCCGTTGACGCTCATCTGGTACCACAGCTGCACGACTTCGGGCCGCAGTTGCTCGGCCAGGGTGTCGACATCGACCCCGTCGGCCTCGACCGCGGCCTCGGGCACGAGCTGGCGCACCTGGATCCGGTGCAGCGCATCGGCCAGGGTTTCCAGCACCCCGCCCCAGTCGGGCGAGAACTCGGCCAGGGTCGCGACCTCGTCGAGCAGGCGCTGACCGTCGCCGTCGGCCAGGGCGGCCAGGACCGCACCGACCCGGGTCCGGTCGACCGTACCGAGCATCGCCGCGACCGCCGCCCCTTCCAGGCGCGCGTCGCTGCCGGCGCCGCTGTAGGCGATGGCCTGATCGAGCAGCGACAGGCCGTCGCGCAGGCTGCCGTCGGCGGCCTTGCTGAGCTGGCGGATCGCGGCCTCGTCGACCGGGATGCCCTCGGCGGCTAGGATCCGGGTCATCTGCCCGGAAATCTGCTGCTCGTCCAGGCGCTTGAGGTTGAACTGCAGGCAGCGCGACAACACCGTCACCGGCAATTTCTGCGGGTCGGTGGTGGCGAGCAGGAACTTGACGTGCCCCGGCGGCTCCTCGAGCGTCTTCAGCAGCGCGTTGAACGCCGACTTCGACAGCATGTGGACTTCGTCGATCAGGTAGACCTTGACCCGTCCGCGGCTCGGCATGTACTGGGCGTTGTCGATCACCTCGCGCACGTCGTCGACGCCGGTGTTGCTGGCGGCGTCGATCTCGAGCAGGTCGATGTAGCGGCCGGCGTCGATGTCCAGGCAGGCGTTGCACTCGCCGCAGGGGTCGGCCGAGGTGCCGCGCTCGCAGTTCAGCGACTTGGCGAAGATGCGCGCGATCGTGGTCTTGCCGACGCCGCGGGTACCGGTGAACAGAAAGGCGTGATGCACGCGCCCGGTGCCGAGCGCGTTGGTCAGCGCGCGCACCACGTGCTCCTGCCCGACCAACTCGGCGAAACGCTTCGGGCGCCACTTGCGGGCGAGGACAAGATACGACATCGGATCCTTTGCGATAAGGCGTTCTGACGGGTCGGACGCGGTGCGCACGACGCCGTCCGGGCGCTCGCGACGGAAGCCGGGAGCGAAGCATGAACGAACCTCCACATTGTGCCACGCCCCACCCCCGCGCCCGAGCCTCGGCGCCCCTGTGCGGCGGCGGCCGAAGCCTCGGCTTGTTACCGGGCCCCGCCGCGGCTAGAATTCCCGGCTCTGCACGGCCCGCGATAGCGCCCGCACAGATCCCGGAGAGGTGTCCGAGTGGTTGAAGGAGCACGCCTGGAAAGTGTGTAAGCGTCTAAACCGCGCTTCGGGGGTTCGAATCCCCCTCTCTCCGCCAGATTACGAAACAGCCCCTGACGAACTCAGGGGCTTTTTCGTTTGGGGCGCCGGCAACACTCGTCCTTGGCAGCCGGGAAGCGCCGAGGCAGCGGGTCGCAAGACCCGCGCACCTGCGCCAGGCCCGCGCGGCGGCGTGAAGGCTCCCTTGGAGCTTTGCCTGAGCGACAGATCCACACCGCGTTCCCGGTCCCTCGATGCATCGAGACTCGGCATGAGCTTTAGGCTTGAACAACGAAGACTCGGCGCCACCCGTGCCGGCACGCGGCAGGAGAAGTCCTCGGTGAGCGCCAAAGGCAAAATCGAAATACCGCTCAGCGAAGACGAACTCCGGCAGATCGCGCTGTTCGCAGCGGCCTGCGCCCGACGCGTGCTGCCGATCTTCGAGGCCGCCCGCCCGAACGATCTACGCCCGCGCGACGCCATAGCGGAAGCGGAAGCGTTTGCCGCGGGCGACAAACGCAAGGCGACCTTGCGCGCCTGCGCCTGGGCCGCTTACGCGGCCGCTCGCGAAACCAAGGATGCGTCCGCAGCCAACGCCGCGCATGCGGCCAGCCACGCGGCAGCCGCCGCTTATCTGCATCCCCTCGCCTCCCCGCACCAGGTCAAACATGTCCTCGGCGCGGCGGTCCACCAAGCGCTCGCCCTCGAACTCGAAGCCGGAAACGACACGGATGTCGGCAACGAACAACTGCACTGGGCCGCGAACCTCGCATCGCCCGCGGTACGTAACGTCCTGCGACGCCTGCCGTCTCCGGCTCAAGGTCGCGGACGCTTCAGCGAACTCTTGAATGAGCTCGATGCCGAATTACGGCGTTGAACACCAGTCGAGACACTCAAGGTTTGCGCGGCCCCCCGGTCCGCAATGGGGATCATGAAACCATAGCTAGTCCAGGCAAACCGTCTTGATCGGCAAGCCGTCCTTGTAGGAAAAATACTCTTTGCAGTCGCGATCGTAGCGTTTGGTTTTCCGCATGCCGACATCACCGGCCGATAAAAACTCGGACAGGCTCGTGTTGCCGTCCCGATTCCAATCCATGTCGCTCCACGAATAGCCCTTATCCAGGGCAGCTACCGAGCGGCATGATCCGTAAAACAACGAAAGCAAAATAATCGCAAGGAACAACCATCCGGCTTTGCTCAGCCTACCCATGCTGCTTCCCGAGGGCTTAGTCGAGCATTGAGTATGCCGAGAGTCATGAGCGAACTATTCTGCGAACCGTGCGAACCGTGCGAACCGGGTCAGAGTGGCTTCCGACAGCGTTGCGAACCGGGTCAGAGGGCTTCCGACAGGGGCTAGACGGAAAGGTGCTCTGACCCGGTTTTTATATCGCACTGCCCTGGTGACAAGGTGTTCCCGGTCAACATGCTTGCTGGCAGCAACGAATGTTGGCGCGATATTGGCTTTGTTGCCGGGATGCCCTACAAGAAAAAAGCCCCGTTGCCGGGGCCTTAAAGATGGCTGCGAAATGTCTATGGATTCCTGAGCGATTCAGACCCCGTTGCCGGCGCCTTTGAGGCTCTGCGGCTACCGCTCTATTTATCGCTGACAGCTTCCATGTGTATTACATGTATGCCCAACTGCTTACAGGAATTTACCGAGATTGAATCTGCGTCCGAAGAAACGAAAGAAATTATTCCGTAGATTTTAACGTTCTTCCCGCTAAGTTTTTCGGCTGCCTCGCTCGTCAAGTCATCTTTCTGGTTTATGAGTACTGGGAGGCAGTAATCGCGAGGCGCCGGGGTGCCCGCCCAAGTCGGATAGAGATTCCTGTCTTCGTTGCTCCATTGCAGGCGCCCGCTAATCGATACCCGTCTCGCAATGGCTGGAGAGGGATCCCTAAGGATCTGTGTGGATAATCTTTCTTCATTGGTTTCGGCGACGGCGCTCGCTATGTTTACGCCGGAGAGGGACAAGCCTAGTAGTATGATAAAAGCGGCTTTCATGTGACCTCCGTTAGCTTGTTTCCGGGCTCTTCTACGGACTTAGTCGGTTCTGAAATTGATTGAGACGGCTCTGGATGTTCCGAAGATCATTAAGGGGCAGTGTGCCTCTTAGTATCCTGTACTGGAACTGGCCTTTGTCGATTTCAAGTACGCCATAAACCGAGTTTCTAACTATGTAGCTCGGATATCCAAGCAAAACAGCTTCATGTTCGCCATATCCTGGGATCGATTCAAATTGTTTATCCTTCGGATGGGAATGGCAAATGGCAGCGGTTTCCTCTCTGGTTATCGAAAAATCGCCTTTGACTCCCTTGGCGGTTTCCTGCGTAGGTG